>DTSZ01000001.1:0-75751 GCA_012965045.1 Candidatus Saccharibacteria bacterium
GTACATTTGCCGGAACAACCTATAGTGCAGGTACTGCACTAACGCTTACCGGCACAACATTCAGTGTCACCAACGACGCTATTACCGACACTCAACTGCAATACAACACCGGGCAGCATCTTACTACTACCAGTGCACCAACATTCGACAATCTGACACTCGGTCAAACCAGCGAGCAGGCAATAACATTCGATGGCGGAGATTCATTGATTACCGTTCATGATGGCTTTGGCAATTTCAATATTAAAAGCGGGGTAGATGAAAATAATATAATTACATCAGGTGCTGGTGGGTCACATATTCGGCTAGATGAGGGCGGCTATATATCATTAAGCGTAGACGACAGTACTGCTGTTAGCGGCACATATAGCGCAGACGCTGATCTACGCATAGACGGCGGAGCAGTGAATGTGCAAACAGGCAACTTTGAGATTGGCGGAACAGCAGTCATAACGAGCGGTCTAGTTCTGCAAAATGTTACTGCTAGTGCAGACATCATTACCAGCGGAACACTGGCAGACGCACGCTTGAGCGCCAACGTTGCACTCCTTGATAGCACCCAAACATTTACAGGCCTTAAAACTTTTAGCAACACAGTAAATGTGAGTGGTGCTAATGTTATAGACTTCGGCGAAACAACAGGGTCAAAGATACAGTTGTATAACAGTAATTATGGGCTGGGCATCGACTCATCTACTTTAACAGTGTATTCAGGTCAAAACGTAAGCTTCCGTGATGGTGGGCAGAGCGGTACGGAGAGAGTCCACTTCGACCTTAATACTGGCGATATTCAGCTTGACGGCGACTTAACCGTAAGCGGTGGCGACATAACAAGTGCAGGCGCTCTTACTGTAACGCCAGCTGCAGGCAATAACTTTAATGTTGCGCTTAGCGGAGCAGGCGACTTTGCAGTAAATACAAGCCAATTATTTGTCGACACCAGCACCGGCAATGTTGGTATTGGTACTGCTGGCCCAGGTGCTAGCTTAGACATTGATTCTGCTGGAACAACATCTGGCTTGCGAATTACCAACGGTGACGCAACACATACCTGGTTTAACTACCAAAATGGCAACAACAATTACATCCGTGGTAGCACTACATTTATTGACACCTTAGTCGACCTAAATGGTAATGACATTAACGATATTGACGATCTAAACTTCCAAACTTCGAGTGGTAGCATTACAGATAATGGCAGTGGTCTGTTGTTTGACGGCGGCGATTCTAGCTTGGACTTCTTGGTCTATGACGATGCAGTTTACAGCGATCAACTCATACTTGGCTATAGTGGCACCGCCGCATTAACCACCTACGACGCAAACGAATCACTTAATATAAACACTAATGGCACTGGCGCGATAAACCTTACCCCAGGAAGCGGCAATAACGTCGTTGTTGGAGCAGGTAGCCGCCTTAAAGTCGTTAACACCCCAGTACTAGAAGGTGGCGATACAGCGGCGACACGAGTTTACCGCAACCTTGCTAATTACGAAAGCAACAGCAACTCACAAGCAGGCGCGATCGTCATTAACACTGGCGTACCACTAAGCAACCAAATGAGTGTTGTTACCCTTAAAGGCTATAAATATTCAGCCGGTGATTCTGGTGGGTCGGGGCACATATTCGACATTGATGTAAGTGGGTATTTCTATACAGCTGGGTCATTCCCGAACAGGAGTTTTGTCAACAAGGGTGATGTAACTATTGACCAAGTTCGCTTTGGTCTTGATGCTTCGAGCAATGTAGTTATTATCTTGGGTGACACTGCAGACACATGGAGCTATCCAAAGCTGTGGGTGGAAAAATGGATAAGCAGTCATAGTAGTGGTGGTGACGGCCAAGCCGACAATTGGAGCATTAGCACCGTAACAGACCTAACTGGCTATACCGATTTAACATCTGTACCAGACCAAACTCATTTGGATGCTGACTCTCGCTACATTCAGCTGCAAGCCTCTACCCCAGGCACCGCCCAAACTGGCAACATAAACGTAACAGGCGCTGTTATTGGTGGTAGCTTCCAAGGTAACGGCGCCAGCCTCACCAACCTCAACGGTTCAAGCATAAGCTCTGGTACAGTAGCAAATGCTCGTCTCGAAGGCAGTGGAGCACTAACTGTTACAGCAGGTACTGGTCTAACTGGTGGTGGCAGCGTAGCACTTGGCGGTTCTACGACTGTTAACGTTGTTGGTGGTACGTGTATTACTGCTAATGCTAACGACATTGCATTAACAGCAGGCTGTATAACTGACACTCAAATATCGGCTAACAGTCTTACAGCAGGATCACTCGCAGCTGACTCGGTTGGCAACAGCGAACTTATCGACACTCCACGTGTTACCAATCTAGAAATAACCGCCGGCAACGAAAATGGTATTAAATTCTGGAACGGCAACTCTAACTATTCAATTTCAATGGGCAATGGTCAGGATGACCAAGGTACAGTTACTGATTATTCAATACACAGTAATATGGGTACTACCGCGGGACGTGGCTTTACGTGGGGTAGCAGTAATACAGCTGTAAGTGCATCACTCAATGCGCTAACTGGCGACTTTAATACTGACGGCACCGTCACCGCCACCGACTTCCTTTGTACAAACTGTATTGATGCTGGTGCTTTGGCCGCAAACTCAGTCGACTCGAGCGAACTAGTAAGTGGATCTGTAGACGAAGTTCACCTAAACATCACTAACGCTCAAACATCTGGCTACGTATTAAGTTCTAATGGTTCAGGTGCATTTACTTGGGTACCGCAAACAGTAGACACCAATACTACATATTCTGCTGGCAACGATCTTGATTTAAGTGGCACTACGTTTAACCTAGAACCACAGCTCGACTTTGTAACTGCTATCGACGCACCTGCAACACAATTACTGCTTACATCCAACAACTATGTAGACGTACGACCAGAAGGTGACAACTACGGTCTTCTTGTACGACAAAATGGTCAAACAGACGACTGGCTTAACATTCGTGTCCAAGAAAATTATGTAGGATTCGGCATGAACTCTTCAAATCCAACACAATTGACATTGGCCGATGATGGATATGTTGGTGTAGGTGGTGTAACTGACCCATTAAGCCCACTGACGATATATAATGCAACATCGCCAGATCTTCGTACTCAAAGCGCAACAACGGGCACTACTTTTACCGACGGTGCATTATATGGTTATGATGGGTCTAATGACCTAAACATATGGAACTACGAGAATACTGATTTTTATATAGCAACGAATGCGTCAGAAGTATTGCGGCTTGGCGCCTCAGGAGACAGCACCTTTACAGGCACCGTCACCGCCAGCGACTTCCTTTGTACCAACTGTATTAACGCAGGTGCCCTAGCTGCTAACTCAGTGGACTCGAGCGAACTTGTAAACGCTTCTGTAGACGAAGTTCACCTAAACATTACTAACGCTCAAACATCTGGCTATGTACTAAGCTCTAATGGTTCTGGAGCATTCACCTGGGTGCCACAAACAGTAGACACTGACACAACCTACTCTGCAGGCACTGCACTAACACTATCGGGCACTACCTTTAGTGTTACCAGCAATGCCATAGGAAACACTCAGCTTCAGTACGATACTGGACAAAGCCTTACTACCGGTAGCACACCGACCTTCGCTACTATCAACACTGGCAACGGCAACATGGAAGTTAATAGTATTGCCGCGTATCTTGGTAACCAAAACCTACGCTCTACGGATAGCCCGACATTTAATTATTTATTCACCACAAACAATGTACAAGCTGATGGTAGTGGATTTTTTCAAGGAAGTTTAGTTGCAGGCACCACAGGAGCGGGAGGCCATAGGTTGAATATTGTTGGTGGTAGCTCACGCTTCCGAGGAACAGGAGCAAGTGCAGATATAGCAACCTTAGAGGCAACTACTGGCAGTTCAAAACTTGTTGTACGACAAGACGCATATAACGAAGTAATTCTTAGAGTGTATGACTCAAGCAATAATGAAGATATACGCCTAAATCCAGCCGGTGATAGCTGGTTTAATGGTGGCAATGTTGGCATTGGCACCACAAATCCGTCAGACCTTTTGACAATATCTTCTGACACAAATTCAGTTATTAATCTAATCCGGTACGGTAACGCACAAAATAACCGTGGCATTATGAAGTTTTCAAGAGGAGCTGGTACTGCTGGTTCACCTTCTGCCGTTGCTGATACGTATAACCTCGGATCGTTTGTGTTTGACGGTTATGACGGTTCGGCATTCCAATCTGCTGCTGCATTAGAAGCCTATGTGGATGGCACAGTTACAGCAGGCTCTGTTCCGACTAGCCTTGCTATTTCTACAGGCACAGCAGAAGGTAATCGTACTGAGCGACTTAGAGTAGACAGTACAGGTAATGTCGGCATAGGTTCCACTGATCCGGGTAGCCTGTTGCACATTAAAGGCAACGTCCCGACCTTAACTATAGAAAATACAAGCGATCTTGGAGCGCAACAGAGTCGAATAGAATTCACTCATACCACAGCGGGGGCGAATACTCCTCAAGCGTCTATTCATTCCGAGCAAACAGAGTATACATTCGGGCAATATTACGGCCAACTAGTTTTTTCTACATCACAGAGCAACTCTAACTTGATCGAGGCTCTGAGATTAACAAATACTGGTACTGTTCAGGTAGGTTCTGCTGCAAGAGGAGGCAGTATATATGTTGATTCAAATAAGAGTGGTGCTGGGAATGCACTTTATCTCGATAACAATCACGCAAGTGCCTCACAAACCCGCTTAAACTTCAATAACAAGGGTGTAAACCAGTGGATTCAATACTCACTACATTCAGACAATTCACTTCGTTTCTACGATGCAACTAATGCACATACCTCATTAACACTACAAAAGGACGGCGACGTCGGCATAGGGACCACTAACCCAAGCTATAGACTGGATATACTTGAAGATGCAAACGACGGCACTGACGCTAATCTTAGGTTGGCAAACTCAGGCACGGTAGCTAGCAGTCACACCATTTTTAGAAACCTAATCAGTAATACCACAGACAATAACTATATCTACTTTGGCGACAGCGATGATGTTGATGTCGGTAGAATCCAATATGATCATGGCGCTGATCGTCTACGCGTTTTCGCAGGTAATACTGAGCAGTTTAGACTTGAAGATACCGGTGAAGTCTACTTCTACAACACTGGAACCCGTTCTTCTGCTGCTAGTTCGTACTACACTCGTATAGACACGACTACCGGTGAGTTGTTCCGCTACACCTCATCTGCCCGCTACAAAGACAATATTGCCGACTATAACTACCAACCTAGCGATATTCTGCAAGCTCAACCACGCCAATGGAACGATAAAGAAAATGGGGTTTTTGATATTGGCTTTATCGCAGAAGAACTTGATGCTCTTGGACTTGTTGACTTAGTGATATATGACCAACAAGGTCGCCCTGATGCGGTCAACTATGACAAAGTGCCACTCTACAACCTTGGCGTACTAAAAGACCACGATGCCAGAATACAAACTCTGGAACAAAACCTTGGCACAGCCCAAAACCAAAACTACCTCCAAAATGGCGATTCTGCCACCTTTGCTAATTTAAACGCAACGGGCACCACCACGCTAAACGGCACATTACTTGTTAAGCAAAATGCTACCTTCGATAAAGACGTATTGGTAAAAGGTAAACTAACCGTACACAATGACCTAATAGTCAAAGCAGACCTTTTCGTGGAAGGCCGGCTAGTTAGCAGGGGAGAGGCGCCAGCCGTGGTTGACTTTAGCAGCCTTGGTACAGAAATAAATGGTGCAAGCATAGTGCTAGACGGTACCGACACTGCCGGAACAATTAGCCTAGAAACCGGTACTGACGCGGCTGTGATAATTGAAGGGCAAGAGACGGTGCTGGCTGAAATAAACTTTACGTCTGCCTACGACGCTGCACCACGCATAGCCCTAACCGCCAAAGACGGTAAGTCAGCCCGATTGCCGGTGTACTTAGAAACAACTGTAAACGGCTTCAAACTAATGGTAGACACCGCCATCGACCAAAGCCAAAGCTACGAATTTGACTACATAATAATCTCCAGCGAATCCGTCACCACCAACTAAGATC
Source organism: Candidatus Saccharibacteria bacterium (assembly GCA_012965045.1). Classification (NCBI taxonomy): domain Bacteria; phylum Candidatus Saccharimonadota; species Candidatus Saccharimonadota bacterium. The sequence goes on from DTSZ01000001.1 coordinate 6,106, forward strand.
AGCCACCAAACCCACTAATAAACCCCCCCACACAGAACGCGCCACATAGAGCCACCAATACACCAACATACTATTCCAGCAATCCAGCAGCACCCCAATCCAGCAATCCACCAGTACACAAATCCACCAGTACACTAATAGCTAATTGAAATCATGTAACTAAAACTGATTTAAAACTGATTTAAATCAGTTTTAGTGTATACTTAACTCATGGTCATAAAAATAGCAATAGTGGGGCAGTTAGGCAGTTATGCCGGTAGACATGAAAAAGAAGTCAGATAGAGAAAATACGTAGTTATAGGAATGAATTTAGTTACAAAAAGCCACTACATGCGAAAAACGGCCAAAGCTACACATGGTGCCAGTGAGTACCGTATTAGTGCAAAATGTATTCGGACTAATTATTAATAGGGCAGTAGAGCCAACCGATCTATTCAACAAATGCTTACCAATCAATAAATAGAAAGCAGGTTACCATGGGGACTCGTCCAATTAGCGAACTAAATCAAAGGGCGCTCCAAAAGACGGGAACTGGCAGTTACACTATTACAGTTCCAAAACATTTAGTTAAAGCAATGCGCTGGCAAGTACGCCAAGAACTAGTATTTGTTAAAAAGGGCGACAACCTGATTTTAAAAGACGCCGAATAGGACCTTTGTAAACCGAAAAAAATTAGCGTAAATCTGTCTTTACATACACCCCTGTAGTTGCTACTATAAATGAGCACTTTGTGAGTTTTGGCAGTAGTTTATTGACATCGACCTCTGTTTGAACTCACATATTTTCACTTATTTGATGTAAGTGAGTTCGGATGTACTTTAAAAATTTGGATTATACAGATAGGCAAACAGAGGTAATCTTTGACCACGATGAGCGTCAAAGTAATTGCACTCTGTTAGTCATATGCACATGAAAAGAATAGTAAGAGCATACGATGGATGCCTTGACACAAAATACTGATGAAGGACGTGGTAATCTGCGATAAGCTTCGGGAAGCTGATACACAAGCGTTATATCCGAAGATTTCCGAATGGGGAAACCCGGCTAGAGTTATGTCTAGTCACTCTTGTCTGAATATATAGGACAGGTAGAAGGTACCCGGTGAACTGAAACATCTTAGTAACCGGAGGAAGAGAAAATAAGAATGATTCTCCTAGTAGTGGCGAGCGAACGGGGAAGAGACTAAACCTTATATGTTTCCGTCTTTTAGAAGACGGATAAGCTGACAGGCGAAAATATATAAGGGGTTGCAAGAAATCTTATGTCATGAATATTACGATAATTGGTGTTAATTTAACTACGGTTAGATTGCAGCGATTAGAGTTATATTTATGAATGATTAAGGACTGTCATCCTGATCGTAATTTCGCTGTATTAGTAGAAGGTTTTGGAAAGAACCGCCAAAGAACGTGAAAGCCGTGTATACGAAAATGCAGTTTGAACTTATATAGAGGTTTCTTAAGTAGGTCGGGGCACGTGCAATCCTGACTGAATCTGGGAGGTCCACCTCCCAAGTCTAAATATATTTTGTGATCGATAGCGAACCAGTACCGCGAGGGAAAGGTAAAAAGAACCCCGAGAGGGGAGTGAAATAGATCCTGAAGTCGTATGCTTACAAGGAGTCGGAGCCTGCTTTATGCGGGTGACGGCGTGCTTTTTGTAGAACGATCCAACGAGTTAATTTTGTCGGCTTGGTTAAGTCATTTGACGGAGCCATAGTGAAAGCGAGCCTTAATAGGGCGTAGGGGTCTCATCCCTGCCAAAAGTTGTATTGCGAGTTTAAATCAGCTGCCTGAAACGGCGGGAAATTTTTGAAAAGTATCAACCTAGATACTTAGAAAAAATTTAACACCGTTATCAGACGTTGATTTCAGCTCTCATAACCATCTTTTGGTAGAGACGAGACCCCAAAGGTCGGCAGGATTAGACACGAAACTAAGTGACCTAACCATGGGCAGGTTGAAGCGGCGGTAAAACGCCGTGGAGGACCGAACCAGGGCACGCTGTAAAGTGCTTGGATGACCTGTGGTTAGCGGTGAAATGCCAATCGAACTTAGAAATAGCTTGTTCTCCTCGAAATAGCTTTAGGGCTAGCGTGACGTGGTAGCAAGTGGGGGTAGAGCTCTGTTTACGATTGGGGTCCGCAAGGATACCCACCGTTGACAAACTACGAATACCATTTGTGAAATCGTTGCAGTCAGAACCTGGGGGCTAAGCTCCAGGCTCGAAAGGGAAACAGCCCAGATCGCCATCTAAGGTCCCTAAGTCTATGCTAAGTGGGAAACGAGGTGGAATTTCTTAAACAATGAGGATGTTGGCTTAGAAGCAGCCATTCATTTAAAGAGTGCGTAACAGCTCACTCATCAAGAGATTCTGCGCGGAAAATGTAACGGGGCTAAGCATAGCACCGAAGATGCGAATTGCAGTTTACTGCAGTGGTAGAGGAGCGTTCTTGTCAGCGTTGAAGTTGGACTGCGAGGTCTGGTGGAGCGGCAAGAAGTGAGAATGTTGGAATTAGTAACTATTCGGGAAGTGAGAATCTTCCCCGCCGAAAGAGTCAGGTTTCCTGGGCGATGATCGTCATCCCAGGGTTAGTCGGTCCTAAGCCGAGGCGAATAGCGTAGGCGATGGACAACGGGTTAATATTCCCGTACCGGTGTGAGTGTTGTAGGAAGTGCGCGGCGTGGTAGTTCGAGCGGTTTATGGTTATAACCGTTTAACTGTCTAGACTTCGGTCGAAGCAGGAATAAAACCGTTTCTAAGAAATGGAATTTGAATGACCCATGCTGACCAGAAAAGCTTTCCTATGTTAATAGCTCACTCCGCCCGTACCGCAAACCAACACAGGTACTCAGGTCGAGTAGACCAAGGCGTTCGAGAGAACCTTCGTTAAGGAACTCGGCAACAAAAGCGGCCGTAACTTCGGGATAAGGCCTGCCCCGTCACATTGTTTACAATGCGACGAAGCAAATGAAGTTTTGTTGTCAGTTTAAGAACGATTCATGTTAATTATTTCATATGATATCTATCGTTGAGAAGACACAATATAATTGCTCTTAACTGATGTAACTTCGTCAATAACGTTGTAAATAGCGTGACGGGGCCGCAGTTAATGAGCCCACGCGACTGTTTACCAAAAACACAGGTCTCTGCTAACACGAAAGTGGATGTATAGGGGCTGACGCCTGCCCAGTGCCGGAAGGTTAAGGAAGAGAGTTCACGCTTTCGACTGAAGCCCCGGTGAACGGCGGCGGTAACTATAACCGTCCTAAGGTAGCGAAATTCCTTGTCGGGTAAGTTCCGACCCGCACGAATGGCGTAACGATGTGGGCACTGTCTCAACGAAGGACTCGGTGAAAGTGCATTGGCGGTAAAGATGCCGTCTGTCCGCATCAGGACGAGAAGACCCCGTGGAGCTTTACTACAGCTTGGCATTGCATTAGGCTGCGGCTTGTGCAGGATAGGTGGGAGACTTTGAAGCAGATCCGCTAGGATTTGTGGAGTCACCCGTGAAATACCACCCCTGCCGCCGTTTGATGCTTACCTGGACCTCATTTTGCAAAGCAATTTGAAGGATTCCAGCGTAGCTAATTTAAGTAAGTAACACATATATATAACGGTTAATCGTAATTTTTTATCAAACCTTATGTTTTATTTATTCATTTAGATATACGTGATTTGAATTTGATTTGTAGAATCAGGTTCAGGGACCGTGTCTGGTGGGTAGTTTAACTGGGGCGGTTGCCTCCCAAAGAGTAGCGGAGGCGTTCAAAGGTCGGCTAACCTCGGATGGAAATCGAGGCTATAGTGCAAGCGCAGAAGCCGGCTTGACTGTGAGACTGACAAGTCAAACAGATACGAAAGTAGGAGCTAGTTGTCCGCTGTCCGTACATTCGTACATGAGAGTGGTATCGGCAGCGCTTTCGGATAAAAGTTACCCCGGGGATAACAGGCTTATAGCGCCCAATAGTTCACATAGACGGCGCTGTTTGGCACCTCGATGTCGGCTCATCACATCCTGGGGCCGGAGAAGGTCCCAAGGGTTCGGCTGTTCGCCGATTAAAGTGGTACGCGAGCTGGGTTCAGAACGTCGTAAGACAGTTCGGTTTATATCCGATGTGGACGAAAGGAAACTTGAGAGAATTTGCTCCTAGTACGAGAGGACCGGAGTGAACGAACCTCTGGTGTATCAATTGTCGCACCTGCGGCATTGTTGAGTAGCTATGTTCGGTTGTGATAAGTGCTGAAAGCATCTAAAGCACGAAGCCATACTCAAGATTAGGTTTCCCTATGAGATCCCGGAAAGACTATCCGGTTGATAGGCGCAAGGTGTACGCACTGCAAAGTGTTTAGCCGAAGCGTACTAATAGATCCATTGTCTTTTCATGCTCTGAGTATTTGGAATAATATGTTCCAGATATTCAGAGAAAACGCATGTGGCTAACATAGTGTAATTACTTTCTGTTTGCTCTATCTGTATAATTCAATTTAAACGTATATAATTTAACAACGATTTATTCTTCGCGATGAGAAAAATCTTACGGTTTGTCTCATATCCAAGAATTTGTGGTTTTTATGTTGGTGTCCAAGGCGGAGGGGGTCCACCCGGCTCCATTCCGAACCCGGCAGTTAAGCCCTCCAGCGGCGATGATACTCCTTGTGGGGAAAGTAGCACGACGCCAACATAAAGTTCACAAACAAAATTAAGTATTGTATCGTTCAAAGCAATGAATATGCTTTCATTTTTTGCTGGCTTCACATACTGCGACGGTTTTCCGTTTGGCGGTGAAGATGGTGCCGGAATAGTAATCCTTATCGGGATCCTAATCTTTGTGACTGTCGTCTACAGTGTGCGGTTTAACTTCTCTAGCGTATTACTGACTGAACCGATCAACAGAGTAAAAAAACGGTTACTATTGCTTATAGTAGGGTTGCTAGCAAGCTTCATAACTTTTGGTGTGAGTATCACTTTGCCTTATTTTCTGCCCGTTAGGATAAAGGGTCTGAGGATGCAGCTTAAAAGGATTACTTTAATAAGTGCTTCTGCCACCCTTGTCCTAGCCTTGTCGGCACACGCTATATATATTCGAAGCAGGTTTTTGCAGCGGTGCAGCTCTGAGCGTTCAGACGACTATTATTTACCCAGCCAAATGGAGTTGCTTCAGTCACTTGTGATTGTAATTGTAGGGGCGATTGTAGTTGGGGTAGCGATCAAATATCTATGTAGTTTTTTCGTAGCTCTGGTCAAAATTTTGAGACGGTCAAAAACATAATATTGACATAACCTTAATAAAGTGCTAAAGTTTGTGTAAGTTACGAAAGTTTCTTACAAACAAAAGAGGGTAGTTCACTCCAATCGGAGCGAGCCCCTCTTTTTTGTTTGGCAGAGCTTGGTGGAACTTACATTAAATAATGGGAGTTTAAGCAATGGCTGGAACTAAAGCAGGTGGCGCAAAAGCTGCACTAACTAATAAAAAACGATACGGCAAAGACTTTTACGCTAGCATTGGCGCAAAAGGCGGACGAAACGGTAACACTGGTGGTTTTGCTGCTAACCGTGAACTAGCTCGAAAAGCTGGTGCTAAAGGTGGTCGCATTAGCCGACGTACTAAAGCAAAAAAATCTGAATAGAATACAATATATTTAGATCAAAAGCCTAAGGCTATGTCCTTAGGCTTTTTGCTTTGTTGGCACTCGACAAACACGCTTTTTTTGGTCAAAGCTGACTTTCCAGAAGGCTTGGCAATTAAGACAGGTGTAGTGAAGTTCGTGGTTTTGGTAGCCAGTTTGCTCACATTCTATACATGTTGATCGTTTGTCTAGCCACAGTCGGTATGAGTCGAGGCAGTTTTCGGCAAGGTCATCATTAAATGTAATTGCATACCGTTCGCATAGCTCACGAGCTTTTTCCCATGCTGCGACCTCTTTTTTTAGAAGATCTACATCATTCTCGATTGAGTTATGGTCTAGCAGGGCGTGCCCTAATTCGTGCAGCAAAATCAATCGTCCATTTTCTTCACCAATAAATTCAGGATTAAAATAAACTGTTTTTTCTTCTGGGCTCCAGCGAAATTCATCGGCTGCCGAGAAGTTAAGATCAGTAAAGTCGGACTTAATTTGCTGCAAGGTACTGTTTTGCGGCATAAAAACATCCTCGTATTACGCATTGGTTGGGAAATGCGGCTTTCGTTATTGCAGGAACCTGCTTTAGTTGTTTTTTGACAGAAAGATACTGGTCGAGGTGTTGAAGTAGGTATTGTTGGTATTTTTCAAACTGTGAGCCTACTGGTCCACCTAAAATAACCAAGTCGGTGTCGATAGTTGAAATTAAGTGGCTGAGACCAAGGGCGATATCTTTGGAGAATTCATTCCAGATAGTAGGATCATCAATTTCAGTTGCGAGCCCACCATAGCGCTGATTAAACGCCCGCGCCGAGGCAAGATCCTCCCAAACCACAGTTGTGCCGTTCTTTTCGAACGGCATCATGCCTACTTCGTCCCGGCTCATTTCTGGTTCGATTTTTTTATCAACAATCACGCCAGCTCCTATACCGGTGCTCAGAGTAACGTATAGATTTACGCTATGACCTACACCAGCACCAGAAATTGCCTCTGAAAGTCCGCCGAGTTTCGCGTCGTTGTTAATAATCACATGACAGTTGAGTAATTTATTGAAATCTTCGACTAGATGAATGTTTTTCCAGTCTTTATTACCTAAAATAGGCACAGATTTTTTATCACGAGAAACAGGTCCTGGAACAGCAAAACTGGCAATAGTTAATGGTTGCGGTGAAAATTCACTAACTATCTGTGCAGTGATGTTTTTAAATTCTGCATAAGTTTCTGGAGTGGCGATTTTTTTTTGAACAACTGGCTGTGGGTCGTTTTGTAATGGAAACAACGAAAAAAGTGTTTTTGTTCCGCCAATGTCTACCCCTAAAATCATAGACCTAATTGTAACGAAAAAAACATATATAAGGTATTTGTTTTTATTTCTCTTTTATAGTATAATTAACATAATCGAAAAAGGTGTAAGGAGTATTTACATGGCAGATTTGCAAGAAGCATTGGCAGCTAGAGAGCGTCGTTCGCGATTTACAGCGATAGCAATTAGTGTAGTTATTATTCTTATTGTTGGTTTTATTGTATTTAGGATTGCTAATAATGGCGACAGCGAACAAGACGTGGCAAGTAGTGGGCAAGAGCAAACAGAGCAAATCGAGTCAGAATCTGGCGACAATACAGAAACTGCAGTTGACCTCGACGAGTTGTTTGGATCACAAGAAAGTGACGCTAACTCAGACGAACCTGTGGCTGAAGTCGAAGACGAACCAGCTGAGAGTGCTACCGATACTACTGAGGTTGCGAGCAACGCAACCAGCACGACATCGACTGGGGATCTTCCTAACACCGGCCCTGCAGAAAACGCAGCACTTGCTGTTGTAGTGCTCGGTGCCGCCTATGCTGTTTATACTCAAAACAAAACGAAACTAGCCGAAGCTCGGCTTAAATAATTACCACCTGTTTACAAACAGAGGTAAACAGATTACAATACACTCCGAATACATTTATCAATTAATTCGGTGATGAATGGTCATGGGCTACCCCTCTTACTTTCTGAGGAAGGAATCTTCAGTAGATTTCTTTTACTCGAAAAAGTTAAGAAGGGAGTTACCAGAACAAAGGAGAATGCCTAAGATATGGCAAAAGATTTAACAATGGATGAGTTGCTAGCCGAAGAAGAGGTTAAGCAGCTAAAACAAAGCGAAACAATAGAAGGAACAGTACTTAGTGCTCACAAGCACGAGATTTGGGTAGACCTTGGTGCTCAAGGTGTCGGTATAGTTATGCGTCGTGAGATTGGTCACGGCAACCGAGACCTAAAAGAAGGTGACTCAATTGTAGCCAGTATTGTCGACCCAGAGCTCGATAATGGTGTGGCGTTACTAAGCTTGAGAAAAGCAGCGAAAGACCGTGGTTGGGATGATTTACTCGCCAAATTTGAAGCTGGCGAAGTTATCGAGGTTAAACCTTACGACGCAAACAGAGGCGGTTTACTAGTTGAAGTTGATGGGATTCGCGGATTCCTTCCAGTCTCACAGCTTTCAGCAAAACACTACCCACGGGTAGCGGGTGCAGATAAAGATGAAATTCTACAAAAACTCAACGACCTACGAGGACAAATACTACGAGTACGAATCCTTGATGTAGATCGTAAGCAGAACAAGCTAATTTTCTCAGAAAAAGAAGCAGTGCGTGAAGACATGCAAGAACGTCTTAAAGAACTTAAAGAAGGTGACAAAGTAACCGGCACAATTACCGGCGTTGTAGACTTTGGCGCATTTGTGAACGTGTCTGGCATTGAAGGACTCATTCACATTTCTGAAATTTCTTGGGACCGCGTAGAAAACCCAAGTGACTATGTAAAAGTTGGCGACCAAGTTGACGCAAAAGTTATCGCAATCGACAAAGACCGGCTAAGCTTGAGCCTCAAACAACTTCAGGAAGACCCATGGCTTAAAGAAGTAAATGACTACAAAGAAAATGACACAGTAAGTGGAACTGTTACTCGAATAACTCCATTTGGTGCGTTTATCCAAATTAGCCCAGCGGTAGAAGCGCTTGTGCATGTTTCTGAGCTTGGCGAAGGTGACGCAGCTGATCCTGATAAGTTGTTTAAACTTAATGAGAAAAAAGAGTTTACAATTATTGCTATCGACAAAGAGGCGCGCAAAATTTCACTACGATTAAACTAAATTAAACAGAAGGAGGCACCACTATGGCCGAAAAAACAATTACGATCGGTGACTCCATAACTGTTTCCGATTTAGCAGATAAGATTGAAGTGAGCGCTGCTGAGTTAGTTGGAGCGTTGATGAAGAGTGGTGTAATGGCCACGCTTAATGACTATATTGACTTCGACACAGCTGCCATTATTGCTGCGGACTATGAAGTTGAGCTTGAACAAGAAGAGAAGAAAGATCCAATTGCCGAGCTAAAAAGTAAGCGCGATTTGTCTGATAAAGCGCAAGAAAGACCACCAGTAGTGGCTGTTATGGGTCATGTTGACCACGGTAAGACTACCTTGCTGGATTCTATTCGTGAAACTAAAATCGCCGAAGGCGAGTCTGGTGGAATTACTCAACACATATCCGCCTACCAAGTAACGCAAAATGACAGAGTAATCACCTTTTTAGATACACCTGGCCATTCAGCTTTTGCAGCGCTTCGTCAACACGGTGCGGCACTGACTGATGTTGCTGTTATTGTAGTGGCTGCTAATGATGGTGTGATGCCACAAACCAAAGAAGCGGTTGAATATGCACAGCGTGCCGGTGTACGAATTGTCGTTGCTATTAATAAAATGGACGCCGATGGTGCCGACCCTAATCGTGTTAAGCAGCAACTGAGTGATCTGCAGTTGATCCCAGAAGATTGGGGTGGTGACACTGTAATGGTAGAGGTTTCTGCACTTAAAAATACGAATCTGGATAAGTTGCTTGAAATGATTCTTTTGGTGGCCGATATTGATGAACTTAAGGCTGATACTGAAGTGCCCGCAGAAGGTATTGTGATTGAATCTCACACTGCCACCGGCAAGGGTCCGATCGCGACTATACTTGTTGAGCATGGGGTGTTGCGTGTGGGTGACTTCATAGTTACTGCTGGCACATATGCCAAGGTGCGAACCCTAGAAGATACATCAGGTAACGTTATTTCTGAAGCTGGCCCTTCGTGTCCAGCTGTTGTTACAGGATTTAAAGATGTCCCTGTTTTTGGCCAGCGGTTTGAAGAAGTTGAAAATGAAAAAACGGCCCGTAAATTAGCCAGTGAAGCTGGTCAGCAAATGCAAAAAGTTCGCACCAATGTAGTTAAATCTGCTAGCGACTCTGATGTTCTGCAAGCCATCGAACAAGAACGCCTAACGCAACAACTTAAACTAGTTCTAAAAGCTGACGTGCAAGGATCGCTCGAATCAATGATTACTTCGCTTGAAGAGCTTGGCAACGATGAAATTTCAGTGAAGGTTATTGCGTCTGGTGTTGGTGATATTAGCGAATCAGATATTACTGCCGCTCAAGCCGCAGAGGCTTCAATAGTTGGGTTTAATGTGCACGCCTCTGGCACTGTAAAACGCCAAGCAGTACGGGAAAATATTGATATAAAGAATTACACAGTAATTTATCAACTACTCGATGACGTCAAAGAAAAGATGCAGGAGTTGCTGCAGCCAAATATCGTTGAAGAAGAGCTAGGAACACTAAAAGTAAAAGGCATATTTAGGACCACGCAGAAGCAAGTTGTCTGTGGTGGTTTAGTTACAGAAGGTAAACTCGTCAACAATCAATCAATCGTGAAGATTTTCAGAGAAGACGAACAAATAGCCGAAGCGACTATAGTTAGTCTGCAAAAGGGTCAGGATGTTGTTAAAGAAGTATTTAAAGATGACATGTGTGGCCTAGAGCTCGCCACCGATGAAAAAGTAAACTTAAAAGAAGGTGATAAGCTGGTTTGTATTCAGCGTACATCTGTAGTTAAAAAACTCTAGCGTTTTACTGTAGTAAACTTACATATATGGAACAAGAAAGCTTTGCTGAGCCGGTATTGGTTATAAATCGACCAGAGTCTTTTACTGCTCGTCCAGAAAAAAGCCAAGCAAACTTGCGCCAACGAGCTGCCAAATTTATAAGCGGCTTCCTTTTGCCAAGCAAAGAGGTTAAGACGAGCAGGGGTGTAGATTCAAAGACATCTATTTTCGACATTTTAGATGTCGATGTTCTTGGTCGGAAAAAGAAGGAAGAGAAAAAAGAACAACCAACCCTCTGGGAGCGAATACAGGAAAGAGCTCTATACTGGCGCGAAAAAGCAACTACTGATGAAGATACGTTTTTTGATACATGGCTAAAGAAGAAGACCCCCAATAACGATGTCCATAGTGGCGGCAGTGATTATGGCTTTGATATAGGGGAGTTGTTTTCGATTACAGCAACACAAAGACCGACTGAGAGCCTGCTCAGCACAGAAGACGCCCTGCCGGAAGGAGCCGAAAAGCCAACAGGAACAAGAGAAACTATCGTGCAAAAATATTTTACAAAACAAAAAACTACTATCACCAAACTACTTACTCGGTCTAAAACACCAGAAACACAAGCAGAGTCGGATGCTACAGAATCACTGCCCACTGACCCTTCGGTGAACGTACAGCAACCCGCAAAGGCCGAGACAGCTGGAGTTGACCTGTATCATTCAACCGAGAAGAAAGGGCGTACACACAGCGCACTCGGAGCGATCGGTGCAGCTGTATCGTTAGTTGCTTCTGAGATATCATCAACGCTTCATGTTCCAGCTAATGAAGGTGGAGATAGTGGAGTTGAGTTGGATCCGAAACCAACTCGCATGGAAGACGATATGAGCACTCCAGACGTTGAGAACAATGTCGCTACGGAGGGCCCGCTTGTTGCGAGAGTAAATTATTTTGACACCGAACAATTAACCGAACACTCACAACTACCTCGAGTAGACATAGAAGAAGCAGCTGTCGAGCCTGTTATTGTATTCGAAAGGCGAGTCGTAGAGTCAGTAGACAAACAACCTAAAAAGATCAACAAAACAGATCGAATAATTGAACACAAAAATAGTGCAAAGTCACCTTTCGAAGCTACGCAACAACCAGAAATTATTACCATGAATGATGGTGCTCAAAAAACAAAAGCAAGTGTCAAACAACAAAAATCAAACACAACAACGCAGAAGGAATTACCAAGAACCATTAAGCATAGTCGCAGGGAAAACCAACGGAGTGTTGTTGACGGTAAAGAGCAGGGTGTTGCGACAGCCAACAGCAAAGCTGATCTAAGTGAACATGCGAGGAGATTTACTGTGCGACGAAAACCCGAGCACAGAAAGCTTCAATTTAGAGAAGCCGCACAGCCCGAACGGTATGCCAAAATATCTGAAAAAAAAGAGACAAAACGTATATCACCCGAGAGTGCGGATAAGCAGGAAATAGACAAGACCGCCAATAAGAAAACTATCGTATCATATGCAGAAATGGTTGCTGCTGCACCTACGCCTGAAAACTATCTACAGAAGCGCCAATTAGAGTACAGAGTATTGATTGATGACGCTAAACGAGCAGTTGAAAATGCCACACGGTCACTGCGAAACCCGAAGCTACGGTATTGGACTCGACGCAGCGTAGGGGCGGCTGGGGTAAGTGGAATTGCGTATTCAGTCATTAGGCTGGTATTCTAGTTTTATGTTAAAAATTGATGATTCATTACTACAAACAGCCGGTCTTGCCGATCTGCCCGACGAGGAAAAGAAAAAACTACTAGCTCAATTCCGAGAAATGCTAGAAATGCGCGTTGGTGTTCGCTTGGCGCAGAACATGACCGACGATCAACTTGATGAATTTGAAGGCTTTATTGATACCAATGACCAGCCTGGTGCATTGAAGTGGCTTGAAACTAATTTCCCTAACTACAAACAAGTAGTTGCTGAAGAATTCGAAGGACTTAAAAAGGAAATTACCGAAAACGCAGAAGCGATTCGCTCAACTGTAGCGTAGGTAACTATAGGTAGCCGTTGGCAAAATCTTTTGCAGCCATAGGCTTTTTGCCATCTGGTTGTAGCGAGAGGATTTCTAGCACGCCTTCTTCTGTATTGATTTTGATAATGCCGTCTTCGTAGATTGGGGTTGTGACTGGTAGTGAAGCTGTTTCATTTGCGCGGGCATCAAGGATTGCGCACGGTATGTCATTAATAGTCATTTTAACCTTAGGCCAGCCACTGTAGGCTTTAATCTTTTTAACAATGAACTCTGCTGGCTCGTCGGTTGAAACTTTGCCATCATGCTTAGAGATAAGCGGCGTATATGACGGCGTACCTGTTTGCTGGAATGGCCGCAAGCTGCCACTCACAATATCGACCAGTGCATTTGGCAAAATGTCGACCGCCACAGCGACGACTTTTTCGTATAACTGCTGCTTGGTTGTTGTGTCGTCAATCTGAATTGTTTCTTGGAGAAATAACGGTCCTTCGTCCATCTTAGAGTTCAACTGCATGATCGATACACCAGTTTCTTTCTTGCCATCAAGCAAGGCTTGTTCGATAGGCGAGGACCCGCGATACACTGGCAGCAGTGACGGATGTACGTTAATAATTCCAAATGTGAATGCATCTAAAACGCTGCTGGGGATAATCATCCCAAATGATGCAAGTACAGCTATTTCAGATTGTAGGTGCATTGTAGTTTGCTGAAGCTCTTCTTTAGTAGAAACCCAGATTGTCGGTATGTTGTGTTGTTTTGCGATGCGTTCAACGGCCCACTCTGTTTTAGCTGGCCCCGACCCACGCAGAATTACAGCCTCGATTATGTGGCCGTAATCGATGAGTGATTGCAGAATTTGACCGTCACATTCAATACCAGTTGCAAGACTTTCATTACCAAAAAAAACTAATTTTTGGCCTAAGGAGGTCGAAAATCCGGCTCGTTTTACGTCAGTCTTAAGTGGCATTTTTGGTAACGTCCATGTATTTGAGTAGTTTCGTTTTTTCGTCGCCGGTAACTTCGTCCATTTGCCCTTCGGGTAGTAATTTGAAAAAACGACCTTCCGCACCAATTTTATCTACGAATGTAATGCCATTAGTATGGTCGACTTCATGCTGGAAAACTCGCGCTAAAAATCCCTTTACTACAAATTTAACTGGCCGCCCAAATTCGTTTTTGGCTTTTACTTTAACCTTGCTGTAACGGGGGACCATTCCGTACACATCAGACACACTTAAACAGCCTTCGTGCTCTTCGACAACCTCACCTTCATAGCGAGTTATTTCAGGGTTAATAAATATATCAAAATTAGTATTCGATTTGTCACGAAAGCTTTGCCGCACGACAACTACTCGTTGCAGAACACCAATCTGGGTAGCTGCAAGGGCTACTCCAAATTCATGCGGGCGGCTTGCTTCCCAGTCCAGCGTTGCTGATTTCATGTCCGCAATTAATTTTTCAATTTTTTTATTCAATGGAAAAGACACTTCGTCGGATTGCTGACGGAGGTTTTTAGTTGGTAGTGTTACGATGTCTTCTTTTGACGCCATGGACATTAGTTTACAGCAAATTTAATGGATCAAAATTACAAATTATATTTTCTGATTCTAGTTGACGAGCAATGGCATTCAGCGTTGATCGTTTTTTTGTCCTAAAAATTAAATGCCATTGTTTTTTGCCCGCTGGGACATACATGCTCGGAGCAGGACCAAGGCTATTGATGTTTTTAAACTTCTGCTTAATTCGCAACAGATCATTCTTTGCAGAGCTGTCAGAGTTTCGGCGAGCAGTGATTTTTAGTAAGTACGAGAATGGAGGATAGAATCCTTCTTGTCTTTGTTTGATTTCATACTCGTAAAATTCTTGATAATTTTCTGTCAGTGCCGCGGTAATGGCTTTGTTTTGCGGGTTAAGTGTTTGAATAAATGTCCGAGCACCTTTGCCTCGGCGATCATTTCTACCAATGACCTGCGTTAGCATTTGAAAAGTTAGCTCCTCGGACCGAAAGTCTGGAATGTAGAGCATAGAATCGGCGTCCACGACGCCAACGGTCGATAGACTTGGAAAGTCAAAGCCTTTTGTTAGGAGTTGTGTGCCAATAAGGATATCAATTTTGTTGTCAGCAATATTGGTTAAGAGTGATTTGTACGTAAATGCCTGCTTAGAGGTAATGTCGCGGTCAATTCTTTCAATGCGGGCCTGAGGAAATAATTTTTTAAGTTCTTGTTCCAGTTTTTGAGTACCAGTGCCGCGGTAATGAACATCGCTGGAGCCACAGTTTTTGCAATGGATGATCGGTTCGGACATCTTGCCGCAAATATGACAAGTGTTCTTTTTGTTGAAACTGTGGAATGTGAGGGGGTGAGAGCACAGGTCGCACTCGGCCTTCCACCCACACTCAGAGCACAGAATATTGGGCGAATGCCCTCGGCGATTTAAAAAAAGCAGCGACAGCTGTTTGCTGGCTGTTGATGTATCGATTGATTCGATAAGGGCATCGCTTAGCACTTTGCTTCGGCCAAAGAGTTGCTTATTAGTTCTATCAACGACGGAAATCGAATGGTTGCTGCTTTTAAATATTCGCTCGGGTAGTTTTAAATAATTGATCCGCCCAGTTTCGGAATAATACTGCTCTGTAACATTTGGCGTTGCTGTGGCGAGCACTAATTGGGCTTTTGCTTGCTTTGCTCGAAATGCCGCTATGTGAACACTGTCGTAATACGGGCTTGAGTCTTGCTTTAATGATGCATCATGAGCTTCGTCGATGATCACACAGCCAAGGTGCCGAACTGGTGAGAATACTGCCGAACGGGGCCCGAGCACAACAACGGGCTCGTCGCTAGTGGCAACTGCTTGCCATGCAGCGTGTCGCTGGGCTTCAGATAATTCGGAATGCATGTGGACAGTATTGAATCCATGTGAGTGTAGGATGGCCAGTGTTTGGTTAGACAAACCAATTTCGGGAACTAGTAAGATTACATCTTTTCCTCGCTGTATTGTTTTTTTGATAACTTCAAGCATAACCTTGGTTTTGCCGGAACCCGTTACGCCATGGAGCAAAAATGTGCCGTTGGTTGTGTTTTCAATCTGTTTTATAACGCGTTTTTGAGCAGCGGTTAAGGGAGAGTCGTCTTCGGTAGCTGTGGCGCTGGGCGTGGTGAATTTTTTTCGTCTAGTAACATGCAGTTTTGATGGTACGACCAATCGTGCTGACTCAATAACACTTAAGCTGTAGTAGTCTGAAATCCAAGAAATTAATTGCATAAGATCCGGGGGGAGGCTAAAGATGGTTTCAAGGATGGGTTTTGTGGTAAACGAGGGCTTGGAGGTCTTAGTGTGCACTAAAGCGGTTATGGTTCGCTTACCGTAGGTGACTTTAACCACATCACCTATCTGCAGAGCGCTGTCGTAGTGATAGGTCGCGAACCCTAAGTGTTTTGAGAGCGGCGAAAGTGGGATAAGTTCATAAAAATTGCTCATAGTATTATTGTACAGTTAAACGAAAATCGTAGTAATCAAAACAATATAAACATAAGCGGTCGAATCGTAAATAGAGGCTATTGAAACTGTTAATAGGTACACATAAATTTGTATTTTTGCTAAATAGTAGATAAAAATACAAAAAATCCTTGACTATAAATCGTTGCATTGAATACAATATAGGCACTATGTTGGACGTGTTTATTACATCTCGAGTTCGTCGAAAGATTTTGGTAGTCTATGCCAAATATCCTGATTTTCAGACGCATGTTCGTGGTCTTGCTAAATTAATCAAAGAAGACCCAGGTAATATTCAACGTGAGTTAACTAAGCTAGAAAAAGTTGGCTTCCTTAATTCACGCAAGGAATCAAACACCAAGGTATATAGTGCCAACACAGCTTTTCCCATATTTAAAGAACTTCAAAGTATTGTCTTAAAAAGCCAACGTGCGAAGCGAATTGCTCGTCAATCGTAATTAATGAACACAAAAAAAGGTAGCTTATTTAACCAAGTTCTTTTAGCGCGTGGATTACGGACCGAAGCGAATACATTTTTTGAAGCACCATATAGTAGACTTTCGCACAATCCATACCTATTAACAGATATGAATAAAGCCGTTACTAGAATTGTTCATGCAAAAAAAACAAACGAAAAAATTTGTGTATATGGCGACTATGACATTGATGGGCTGACTGCAACTACCGTGCTGCTGGACGCTTTTAAGGCTTTTGGGATAGACGCCTTTGCGCATATTCCTAATCGATTTAGTGAGGGGTATGGGCTAAATAACCAGTCGCTTGATGCTATTAAAAGTAAGGGCGCAGACTTAGTGATAACAGTCGATTGTGGCTCGACGTCTATCAGCCAAGCAGCGCACGCTCGCGATCTTGGGCTAGACCTTATTATTACCGACCACCATACGGTTAGCGCACAGTTACCAGACTGCGTCGCAGTTATTAATCCTAAACGCACAGATAATGATTATCCATTTATTGACCTTGCCGGGGTCGGGGTAGCCTTCAAATTAGTTCAAGCTTTGCAGTCCGAACTTGACGGACTGCCCGCTGGGCAAGAAAAGTGGCTCATGGACTTAGTGTCGCTGGGGACTGTTTGTGATGTGGTTGAACTTCAGGATGAGAATCGTATGTTAGTTAAATGGGGAACCGAGGTGATGAAAAAAACTCGCCGCCCTGGCATACAGGCCTTACTGGATGTCGCAGCTACTAATAGACACGACATAGACGCTGCGACGTTTGGTTTTAGGCTTGGGCCCCGGCTTAATGCGTCTGGTCGGTTAGAGCATGCGCAGTTGAGCTTAGATTTATTAACCGCAACCGCTGAAGATACAGCAGTCAACATAAGTAAAACTTTAGAAGAGATGAATAGTGAACGGCGAAGAATTCAGTCAATTATTTATGAAGAAGCAATTAACCAGGTAGACCCGAACGATGATGTCATAGTTGTGGCGAGTGATTCATGGTCACATGGAGTTGTAGGCATTGTAGCTTCTAAGCTAGTTGAGAAATATAGAAAACCAGCCTTTGTAATGCAGCATCTGGGGGATGGAACAACTAAAGGTTCGGCCCGTAGTTTTGGTAGCTTTAAGGCCGTCGATGCTATTCGATCGTGT
The DNA here is from genome assembly GCA_012965045.1 of Candidatus Saccharibacteria bacterium. Taxonomy (NCBI): domain Bacteria; phylum Candidatus Saccharimonadota; species Candidatus Saccharimonadota bacterium. The sequence goes on from DTSZ01000001.1 coordinate 23,770, forward strand.
GGTGAACTGATTATTAGTGGTGGCGGACATGCTGCTGCTGGAGGATGCACAATAGCGACAAAAGATTTCGATGGTTTTAAAAAAGCAATTAATGCTTTCTATGCGAGCCTCAACTTGTCTGATCAGATACAGTTTTTGCGACCACCTGTAGATGTTGAGCTTGAGGACCTATCAGCTGTAACTGTGCAAGAAATAGCGCAGTTTAAATTGCTTGAACCATTTGGCAGAGGTAATCCTGAACCGCATTTTTTACTTACCGATATTAATATTAATTCACAGCGACTGGTTGGGGCTCAAAAAAATCATCTACAGCTAACCATTACAGACAAACTTGGCACCATGATGAGAGGCATTATGTTTGGCCAATCGTCTGAAATTACTGAGTCTATTTCGCCGATTGTAACGTTTTCGGAAAGTAGCTATCGACCTGGTGACGTTGAGTTTCAAATTAAGTTTGTGTAGTTGCAAAACCACATCTGTTACTGTAGGATACAAGCTGATAGAAATAGTATGACAGGAGCCTTTAAGTGGTTTTAGTTACAAGAAAAGACGGGAAAGAGTCATTAGAAAATATGATTCGTCGCTTCAATAAGCGAGTTGCTATGTCTGGTGTTATTGCTGCTGCTCGAAATAACCAGTATTTCGAAAAACCAATCAGTAAAACTGAACGCCGAAGCAAAGCTATTATCCGTAACAAACGTAAAGCTGAAAAACTTCGCCAAATTCGTCTAGGTAAGTAATGCAGGCGAGAGTATTAGAAGATCTAAAGCAAGCTATGTTGTCACGCGATGCCGTGACAACATCTGTTTTAAAACAACTCAAAGTCGCGTTTCAGTACGCAGCCATCGATAAGCAGTCCGACCTTGATGAGGCTGAAGAGCTGAAGATCATAAAAAAAGAAGCTAAAAAACGTCGCGAAGCTATAGAAATTTACGAAAAAGCTAATCATATCGATAAAGCTGAAAGCGAACGCAAAGAACTTGCTGTACTAGAAACATATCTACCTCAACAATTGTCTGAGGCTGAAATGCTAAAAGAGGTGGAAGCAGCAGTCGAGAAACTTAACGCAACCCAGTTGTCAGATGTCGGTAAAGTAATGGGGCATCTGTCGCAAAAACTGGCAGGTAACGTCGACAACCGCCGTTTAAGTGAAATTGTTAGAGACCGACTAAAAGGCGATTCTTAGATGATATATCTTATGATGGGTCAAATTGGGTCTGGTAAGTCTGTGCAGTCTAAACGAATTAGCGAGCACCTTGATGCGCTGCGCTTAGGGCTAGGGCAATTGCTCCGCGACCACTATCCAGACCATCCTTCGCTGCAGTCAGGTGACTTAGTAGAGCATCAACTTGTGGTTGACGCGGTGAAGTCATTTTTAGATAAACACCCTATGGAAACAATCATCATTGATGGTTTTCCGCGCAACATTGAGCAGAAAAAATGGCTGGACGAGTATGTAGCCGCACATCCCGACCACGAGATTGGTGAAGTATTTGTTCTTAACGTTGATGAAGACACGGTGCATGACCGACTTATAAAACGTGGCCGCTCTGACGATACTCCCGAAGCAATCGCAAAGCGTAAGGCGGTATTTGACAATGAAGTTAAGCCACTCATTGAGTCATATCGATCAGAGGGATTGGTCGTTGACATTGATGGCAATCAGTCGGTTGATGATGTTGATTCACAAATAGAATCGAAGTTAGCTCACCCCTAAGAGTGTAGAAAGTTAGTATGAGTTTAAAACACTTAGTGCGCAGTAAAAAAGAAATCGACTCTATTCGACAAAGTGGAGCAATGTTAGCTCACGTACTTACAGTATTACGCGGTTCCATCGAAGCAGACATGAGCACGCACGATATTGACGAAATAGCCCGCAAAGAAATAAAAGCACTGGGAGGAAAGCCTTCTTTTTATGGCTATAACGGTTTTCCGGGTGCGGTTTGCGCATCTATCAATGACGAAGTGGTCCACGGTATTCCTTCAAGGCACAGAGTTATGAAAGCAGGCGATCTAGTTAGTTTTGACTGCGGCGTGACCTACAACGGCATGGTTACAGATGCTGCTTTTACCGAAATTGTCGGCGGTGAATCCACGGTTAGTAAACGGGTAGTCGAATTAGTGAACACCACAAAACAGTCACTGCAAGCCGGGGAAAATGCGGTGCACGGAGATGTAGCTATTTCTGAAATAAGCAAGGCCATCGAAGACACACTACAGGCAAAAAAATTCGGTATAGTAAAAGATCTTGTTGGCCATGGTGTGGGCAGAAAATTACACGAAGAACCCGATATTCCAAACTATGTTACAGGTGGAAAAAGTAAATCGCTGCTTAGCGGCATGACAATTGCTATCGAGCCAATGGCAACACTTGGAACAGACCGCGTAACAATGGATTCTGATGGTTGGACAATTCGCACTCAAGATGGGAGTCTTTCAGCTCATTTTGAACAAACAGTACTGGTTACAGAAGAAGGCGTTGAAATTTTAACCGACTTTTTGTAGGCAGCACTAGCTACCTAATTGCATAAGCGATATACTACGTACTAATGCAACGTCAAAATAAAGCTTTTGTTGGTCTAGATATCGGCACGAACTCGGTTCGGTGCATGATTGGTATTGACGAAGAATCATCGGATAAAATTCAGATAATAGGTGTCGGAGTGCACGAGAGCGAAGGTGTTCGCAGGGGCTCGGTAATCAATGTCGAAGAAGTAATAGAACCTATCACCAAAGCAGTCGATGAAGCCGAGCGAACGAGTGGTTACACAATTGAAAGTGCTACAGTAGGCATTAATGGAAACCACATTGAAAGCCAACACTCCAAAGGTGTGATTGCGGTAACCGGTGGTAGCAACAGAACAATAGATGAAGCTGATGTTGAGCGTGTCGAAGAAGCAGCGTCGGTCGTTCAAATGCCGCCTAACCGAGAGATTATTCATGTTTTTGCACGGAGCTACAGCTTAGATGGGCAATCGAATATACAAAATCCATTAGGTATGACTGGCGTTCGACTAGAAGCCGAAACCTTGCTGGTTTCTGCATCTACACCAGCCCTAAAAAACACTCAAAAAGCCTTAGCGCATGTCGGTTTAGCGCTTAATGACCAGTTTATTAATGGAATAGCCGCCGCTCATGTTGGTTTAGCTAAAAAACAGCAAGAAACTGGCACAGTTTTAATTGATATTGGCCACTCTACAACTGGAGTAATGGTGTTCGAGGAAAAAGAGCCGCTTTATTTTGCAGTTGTTCCAGTCGGTAGTTCGCACATTACCAACGACCTAGCGATTGGCTTGCAAGTTGATCTAACAACCGCTGAAAGAATTAAAGTAGAGTATGAAAAAATCGCGACGAAGTTAAATAAGCAGTCAGCTGTAATAAATGACTCAAAAGGCAATGAAGTAAAATTTCGGCCGACGCTTGTGCGTGACATAATTGAAGCACGTACGGAAGAAATATTTGAAGCAGTTAACAAAAAACTTATGACTGTCGGAAAAGTTGGCGATCTACCTGGCGGAGTGGTGTTGGCTGGTGGCGGGGCGAATATGTATGGAATCGTAGATGTATGTAAATCGACTATGAAATTACCGGTTGAAACCGTTACGCTCAATACATATGGCGGTATTACTGACAATGTTGGCGGGTTGGAAATGGCTACGGTTAGCGGCCTTATGGAATTAGACAAGCTTGGGGCTGGAGTCGGCAAAAAGAACTTTAAGCTTAACTTGTCAGGCGGTAATTCGGTATTGCGCACAATTTTTGAACGCTTTAAACCATAGCGAACAACCTGCATACATTATTTTAGATATTTGCTAAAAACGTAGTTAGCTACATTTTTCTTTTGTTTTTACTGAACACAAAAGTGTATACTTAGCAATCAGAAACACTTGTAATAAGGAGGGACGCGTGCCTCAAGTAACACCTAAAGTTGAAACATTTGCTCGAATAAAAGTCGTCGGCGTTGGCGGGGCCGGCAACGCTGCCATAAACAGAATGATAGAAGCTGGCGTTCAAGATGTTGATTTCATTGCCGTCAATACCGATGCTCAGGCTCTTCATAATTCAGCTGCACCTACTAAAATTCATATTGGTCAGCAAACCACACGCGGTCTTGGTGCCGGTGCTGATCCAAAGGTGGGACAATCGGCTGCAGAAGAATCATACGATGAAATAAGTAAAGCACTACAAGGTGCAGACATGGCGTTCATAACATTCGGTGCTGGTGGTGGAACTGGAAGCGGAGCCGGTCCAATCATTGCCGGCGTTGCTAAAGACCTTGAAATTCTAACGGTTGGTATAGCCACGAAGCCATTCGCATTTGAGGGTGAACGACGACGACGCAATGCCGAGGAAGCGATCTCTAACCTACGCGGTAGCGTGGACACGATTATCACTATTCCAAATGACAGACTACTCCAGACAATCGACCGTAAAACTCCGCTGATGGATGCATTTAAAGTCGCTGACGATGTTCTACGACAAGGCGTAGAGGGTATTTCAAACCTTATTACGGTGCACGGCATGATCAACCTCGACTTCGCTGACGTAAAGGCCGTTATGAAGGATGCCGGATCCGCATTGATGGGCATTGGTTCGGCAACTGGCGAGAACAGAGCAGTAGAAGCTGCTCAAAAAGCTATCGAATCGCCGCTGCTCGAAGTGTCTATTGATGGTGCTCGTGGAGTGCTGTTCAATGTCACCGGTGGTCCAGATATGGGCATGCACGAAATTAACGAAGCTGCCGAGATTATTACCTCTGCCGTAGACGCTGATGCCAATATTATCTTCGGTGCCAATATGGATCAGTCTATGGGCGATGAAGTGCACGTTACCGTGATTGCCACTGGTTTTGATGCTGCCTTCTTTGTAGATAAGTCCAATTCTAATGATGGTTTGGCATATTTCTCTAAACCGAACCGATCAACATTTGATGATTCTGATGACGAAGATGTTCAAGATGATGAAGGTTCAAGCTCTGTAGTGCACGGCAACGTCGATGCTCCGCAAGAGGAAGCCAACATGAACGATGAGATCGACGATGATGAAGTTGATCTTTCCATGGATGATGACGAAAAAACTGAACAACCAGACGAAAAATTAAAAAAAGACGACAATGATTCTGGCGATATTTGGTCAATAGACGACGACGAAGATGAGTTTGAAAAACCAGCCTTTCTACGCCGTAGAAAGCGCAAAAAAGACTAAAAAAGTCATATAAATATTGATACTGCACACATATTTTACCCGACCAAAAACCGTCCGTTTGTGCTAAAAATGACAACACAAAGTAATTGACACAAACACCATAACTAGGGCTATAATCGATGCTAGGTACACCACATGTGTGGTTAAGCACATTTGTCGTACAGTACATAAATAGACGGAAGGAGACGCATGAAATGCCCACAATGTAGTGGCGATGATACAAAGGTGCTTGAATCACGAGAAGTTTCTGATGTATCAGCAATTCGCAGGCGAAGACACTGTAATTCATGCTCTGCTCGATTTACAACATATGAGCGCATTGAACGGCCTAATCTTGCCGTTATAAAACGTAATGGTGAGCGCCAGTTGTATGATCGGACTAAATTGCTTGCTGGGATATTGCGCGCATGCGAAAAACGGTCTGTGTCACGACTCCAATTGGAGGAGATGATAAACAGTATCGAACGAGAATTGCATGAATGTGATGAATCAGAAGTGACTTCTGAATACGTAGGTGAACTTGTATTAGACCGATTGGCTCGTATTGATCCAGTGGCATATATACGGTTTACAAGTGTGTATAAAGACTTCACCAACCTAGAAAGCTTTGAGCGCGAACTCCAGCGTCTAAAAAACAAACAGAAGAAAAACAAAATTATATAAATAATTTGAGGTACGTTCCGGTCAGTAGCGATTATGTATCACATCGCAGCTAATGGCCGGAGCATAGCTCGTAGACTCTTTAAAAACGTATGTAGAGACACGTAATTTTAATGAGACACAAAAATTAAAAACAAAAAATTTGTTAGGAAAATAACAATAAATAGCAAATTTAAGGAGGGTAATAAAAGACATGACACCGTATCAACAAAAAATATCATCATTAGGGTTAAGCCGTTTTTTCACGAGTTCGGACACACATCCATACGATCAAGTTAAATGGGAAGTTCGTGAATCAAAAATTGTTAACCCGGTTACGGGCGAAGTCGTATTTCACCAACCAGAAGTAGAGTTTCCTACCTCATGGTCTGTGAATGCAACGAATATTGTTACCCAAAAATACTTTACAGGCACACCGGGCACGCCGGAGCGCGAATCATCTTTGCGACACTTAATAGACCGCGTTGCCGACACTATTACCGAACACGGGCTAAAAGAGGGTTACTTTGTCGATGAGGAAGAAGCTCGCATATATAACGAAGAACTTAAATATATACTTGTCACTCAACGAGCTGCATTTAACTCACCGGTATGGTTCAACATCGGTGCAAAAGATCGAAAGCAGCAAGCAAGTGCGTGTTTTATCCTTGGTGTAGAAGACGACATGAAGTCGATTCTTAACTGGTATGTTGAAGAAGGAATGATCTTCAAAGGTGGAAGTGGCGCTGGTGTAAACTTAAGCAAAATTCGATCAAGCAAAGAAAAACTAAGCGGGAGCGCAGGCTACGCGTCTGGTCCACTTAGCTTTATGCGAGGTGCTGATTCTTCAGCTGGTGCGATTAAGTCTGGCGGTAAAACTCGTCGAGCTGCCAAAATGGTTATTCTCGACGTTGATCACCCAGACGTAGAAGATTTTATTTGGAGTAAGGCAAAGGAAGAACGTAAAGCGCGAGCTCTGCGCGAGGCTGGCTTTGACATGAGCCTTAACGGTGACGATATTCACTCGATTCAATACCAAAACGCCAATAACTCAGTTCGCGTAACTGATGACTTTATGAAAGCTGTCGTTAATGATGATGATTGGCAGTTAACAGCTCGAACCGAAGATGCTGCTGTTGAAACCGTAAAGGCTCGAAAAATTTGGCGACAAATTGCTGAAGCCGCGTGGGAATGCGCAGACCCAGGATTGCAGTTTGATACGACTATTAACCACTGGCACACCTGTCCGGTTGCTGGTCGAATTAATGGCTCGAACCCATGTAGTGAATACATGCACCTTGATAACTCAGCCTGTAACCTTGCTTCACTCAACTTACTTAAGTTCTTAAATGAAGACAGCACGTTTGATATTGAAGCCTTCCGACACGCGACCGAAATAATGTTTATTGGTCAAGAAATCTTGGTTGGCTACTCAAGCTACCCAACAGAAGGCATTACGAAGAACGCGAAAGCCTACCGTGAACTTGGTATCGGTTACGCAAACCTTGGCGCTATGCTTATGGCTCAAGGATTGCCATATGACTCAGACGCAGGTCGCGCCCAAGCTGCAGCCATTACTTCGCTTCTTACTGGCCACAGTTATGCAACCAGTGCAAAGATGGCTCGTCGCGTTGGACCGTTCGCAGGTTACAACCAAGACAAAGAAGGCATGCACAAGGTGCTTAAACAGCATCGAGAGGCTGTTGGTAGTATCGACGCTAACTTTGTGTCAGAAGACCTTCTAAACGCCGCTACGATTGCCTGGGACGAAGCAAATGAGTTTGGTGAGCAGTTTGGTGTACGCAACTCGCAAGCTAGCGTGCTTGCACCAACCGGAACCATCGGCCTAATGATGGACTGTGATACAACCGGAATTGAACCAGACCTTGGCTTAGTCAAAACCAAGAACCTAGTTGGCGGTGGAACAATGAGTATTGTTAACCAAACTGTACCGCGAGCATTAAAGTCACTTGGCTACACGCCGCAACAAATTACCGCTATCACAGACTACATCGACGAAGAAAAAACAATCATTGGTGCGCCAAGTCTTAAAGACGAGCATCTACCAGTGTTTGCCTGCTCAATGGGCGACAACCCAATTCACTATCTTGGTCACGTAAAAATGATGGGTGCCGTACAGCCATTCTTATCTGGCGCCATTAGTAAAACAGTCAACATGCCAGAAGACGTGAGTGTTGAAGATGTCGAACAATTGCACCTCGACTCATGGAAGCTCGGCCTTAAAGCTGTAGCAATTTATCGAGACAACTGTAAGGTTGCTCAACCACTGAGCATGACCAAAAAAGCTGGAGCAGACGAAGGTACAAAAGCTGACGAGGTCGTTGCCACAGAAGGCTTTGCAGTTGCTGGTGTCCACAGAAAAGAACTACCAAAGCGTAGAACTTCAAAAACTTACGAATTTAAAGTAGCGGGCAGCAAAGGTTACTTTACGGTCGGCGAATTTGAAGACGGCGCTCCTGCTGAGTTGTTCTTGAATGTATCAAAACAAGGAAGCACCTTAGCCGGAGTAATGGACGCCCTTGCCATTAGCGTGAGCCATGGCTTGCAATACGGCGTACCATTAAAGAGCTATGTTAAAACCTTTACAAACATGGCCTTTGCCCCAGCTGGTCTTACTGACGACAAAGACATTCGTACAGCCAGCAGCTTAGTAGACTACATCTTTAGACGGATCGGCAAAGACTACCTAAGCTTTGATGATCAGCTTGAAACCGGCATAAGCCATTTTGAGGATCAACCAGCTAACCAAGCGCAGCTAATTGCTGACGAGGTGGTTGAGAAAATCCAAGAAGTTGTAGCCGAAGAGAAGCCAGCCCAAGCGCCTCAGGCTGCTGCACCGGCACCAAGCGCGCCAGCAGAAACTCCAACAAAAGAGGACGACACAGCACCACTGTGTAGCTTCTGCGGCAACATAACGCAACGCTCAGGCAGTTGTTATGTATGTACGTCTTGTGGGATGACGACGGGTTGTAGCTAGGATCTTAGCTGCATAGCAAAAAACAGGCCTCATACAGAGGTCTGTTTTAATTTAAACCATGGTATACGTTTAGGATTCAAAATACTGTATTATCGTTGCAGCGCTATGACAGAAATTAGATTATATCGACACGCACAATCAGAACTTAATATACGACGTGATTTGGTTGGAGGACGAAGCAATCAGACGAGACTAACACAGCTTGGCGAATCACAAGCTGTAGCTTTGGCGTGGCACCTGCAAAGTGAGAACTATTCTCCTGACGTGGTGTTTAGTTCACCTGCCATACGAGCAATCCATACTGGAAGAATTGCTCTTTTGGGCCACGGTATAAAGGAAGACGATTTTATAACTGATTATGGCCTGCAAGAATTGAGCCAAGGACATGCTGAAGGTGGGCCTAGAGAAACTATATATACTGACGAAATCAGGGCTCGAATAGGTGTTGAACTTGAGGAGTTCGCATTTGAAGGTGGTGAATCGATGAGGCAAACTGGGCAACGAATGCTAAACGATTGGTTGCTGCCAACATTAGAGAAATTTCCAGATGCAGATAGGATTGTAGCGTTTACCCATGGCTTTGCGATTAAATGTTTAGCAGCTCAGGTTGAAGATGGCTGGGATCACTCTCGAATACGCTTCCATTCTGTACCAAATGTATCAGAAACAACCTTATTTTATGATCGACAAAGTGCCGCGTTGACAGTTGGCGATGTAGGGAAAGTCACAGTTGCTGACTAGTTTGGTATAGTACCTGCATGAAGCTTACGATTATTACAAAAGAAGACCACGAAGACCGCCGAGAGATTCGCCAATATATTGAATCGATTAAAGACGATCTGCATGAAGGTGTTGATTTCAATGTTTACGATTCTAAAACTAAAGAAGCCCAGTCTGTTATGCAGCTGTATGGCTTAATGCAGTACCCGGCAATAGTCATTACCCGACCACTCGATGGCAGCGTGATTCAGACATGGCAAGGGATGCCGTTGCCACGCAAGAGTGAGATTGTTTATTTTGCTAATTCTTAAGATTTAAGCAAACTAAAGTTTGCAATTTAATTCCACCATTTTGAGTGATCAAAACGGTGGAGCCAAAAGATCACCCTGTTCGTATCTCTTGATATCTTCATTGCTAAATAACACAACAGCCTCCGGAATGGCTAAAGCCAGTCTGAAAGTAATCCATAGGAGTTTCAGACAGGTCCTCGGCTTAATTCTTGTGTATTTAGGCATTCAGATTCAGGATCCGCTCAAAAGGGAGGGGCGAGCTTCGCTCGCCCTGTAGCCCTGCAGCCTCTTCCACTTCCTCAACCTACCTGATCAACGAGTGCCTCAAATACAACTAAAGCAAAAAACTTTGCTGAGCCTAATCCAATAAAATTATAGCGAAGCCGCTTGACGTTGTTTTTTGCGTTGTATTTCTAAGCAATGAGATGATAGAGAAGGGTGAGTGTGGTCGTATTTTTGGCTTCCGTTTTTGACGAGACAAAAATGGAAGAGTAATGGCAAGCGTCAGCTTGCAACTAAGTAATTCAAAAATATGTACATCTGCTATATACTTTTAACTACAAAGCATTTGGAGCATTCCAAGAAGTGGCTATCAACCACAAGCTAATGGGAAGAACGGATTAGTCTAAGTAGAACCCATCGCAGATCCTCACTGCGAAATCAAAAGACCGAGATAAAGAAGTAAGTCGTATGATTTGCATGCACGGATGGTACCTCGCTAAAACAGCGATCCTGCACTCACAAGAATGTGAGTGTTTTTATTTTTAAGGAGATAGATCGTGAAATTTAAAGCCAAAACCCGACGAAAAGCTATAGAGTACGAAAAAGACATTGTTATGCAGTGGAAGAAAAACAAGACGTTTGAGAAGTCTGTAGAGACGCGTCCAAAGGAAAATAGTTACGTATTTTATGACGGCCCACCGTTTATATCTGGTGACCCGCATCACGGAACACTACTGAGCAGTATCGTTAAAGACGCCGTGCCGCGCTTTTGGACAATGAAAGGCAAACGAGTTGAACGTGTATGGGGCTGGGATTGTCACGGATTGCCGGCGGAGCGATTTACAGAGAAAAAACTAGGCATTCATTCTAGAGAAGAAGTAATAGAATACGGTATTGAAAAATACATTAACGCAGTACGAGCTAATATGGTTCAGACCAGTAGTCAGTGGGAAGACACCATTGATAGAATTGGTCGTTGGGTAGAGTTTAAGGGTGCCTATAAAACTATGGACAAAGACTACATGGAAAGCGTGTGGTGGGCTTTTAAAACTCTGTATGAAAAAGGCAAGATTTACGAGGGTGAAAAGGTATTGACGTACTGTACGTTGGACGGTACGCCATTGTCTAAGGCCGAAGTAACCATGGATTCTGGTGCATACCAAGATGTCACCGACCCGAGTGTGTATGTGAAGTTTAAGTTAACTGATGGCTCAACGCTCCTAGCCTGGACAACCACACCGTGGACACTCCCAGCTAATACGGCTGTAGCGGTTAATAGCGATGTAGAGTATAGCGAAGTAAAGGTTGGCGACGAGCAGTTTATTGTTGCTACTGATTTACTAGAATCAGTTCTTGTTAACGAAAAAAAGCAACCACTGGAATATGAAGTCATTCGAACTCTAATGGGCTCAGAACTAGTCGGCAAGTCCTACGAGCCGCTGTTTGTTGATCGCGGCGAAAACGCTCACAAAGTTTGGGCGGCAGACTATGTAGAAACAGAAGCAGGCACTGGTATTGTGCACTTAGCACCAACATACGGCGAAGAAGACTTTGAGCTGGCTAAAAAAGAAGGTTTTCCAACTGTTCACACCATTGATGAACACGGCTACTTTACTGAGGGGCCGTGGCAGGGTCAGAACGTGTGGGAGATTAATAAACAGATTGCTAAAGACATGAATCGCTACAGTACAAAAACATTGCAGGGCGAATACGCTGCGATGGCGACTGAGCAACGCATCGAATTCCACAAAAACAATGAACCAGAGCCAGACGCCGCAATTTGGCGAGTCGACTACATAAAGCACAGCTACCCGCATTGCCACCGCTGTGATACAAAATTAATGTACCGCGCGCACCCGAGTTGGTTTATGGATATTGACGGACAGCGCCAGCAAATGCTGGAACTGAACGGCAATATAAATTGGTTTCCTGACCATCTAAAGCACGGTCGGTTTGCTAAAAATATAGAGGCAGCACCAGACTGGAACCTTAGTCGTGACCGTTTTTGGGCAACTGCTATGCCAGTATGGAAAAGTGAGAGCGGCAACGTAAGGGTGGTTGGTAGTTATGCTGAACTCAAAAAGCTAAGTGGAGTAGAACTAGATGACTACCATCGTCCATGGATTGACGACGTTACGTTCGAACGCGACGGCGAAACATACACTCGCGTAGATAAAGTTATGGATAGTTGGTTTGAAGCTGGTTCAATGCCGTTTGCTCAGTTCCATTACCCATTTGAAAACAAGCAAAAGTTTGAGCAAAATTTCCCGGGTGATTTTATTGTTGAGTATATCGGACAGGTCCGAGCGTGGTTTTACTACATGCTGGCTGTATCAACAGCGCTATTTGGTAAAGAGTCATTCCAGAATGTTATTACCACCGGAACCTTAGCCGGCAACGATGGCCGCAAGATGAGTAAAAGTCTTGGCAACTATACCGACCCGAACGAGTTGATGGATCAGTTTTCTGCTGACGCATTGCGCCTTACTTTACTAACCAGCCCAGTACTTAATGGCGAAGATTTTGCCTTAAAAGACAAAGATGTGTCCGACGCTAATCGGAAGCTTGCCATGATCTGGAACATGTACGACTTTTTTACACTGTATGCAGAGGTGGACGAGTGGGAATGGGACGGTAGCTTAAACGACCCAACTGATTCACTTAGCAATAGTTTAGATTTGTGGGCGGTTAGCCGGGTGCACGAGGTAGCCAAAATTATTGAAGAATCAATGCAGCGGTATGATTTGCCAAGCGCCACACGTCCTATATTTGAATTGATTGAAGATATGTCTAACTGGTATGTGCGTCGTAGCCGTCGCCGGTTTTGGAAAAGTGAAGACGATTCAGATAAAAATGATGCCTACAAAACACTTCATTATGTGCTTACTCAGATGAGTATAATTTTTGCACCGTTCACACCATTTTTAAGTGAAGAGCTTTATCAAAAGATGACCGGTGGTGAGTCAGTGCACTTGCTTGACTGGCCACGCATAGGCCACACTAACGAGCTTCTACTAGAACAGATGAAGGTCGCGCGATTAGCGATTAATTCAGGGCTTTCAATTAGAGCAAAAAATCAGATAAAAGTAAGACAGCCGCTCGCTAATGTTACGGTTTCAAATAGTGCTGAATCAAAAATTACAGATGAATTGATCGACGTAATTAAAGAGGAACTCAATGTTAAACAGATGACTTTTTCTAGCCTAGACTATGCCGAAGACAATTCATCAATGGATACATTTGCAAAAGAGTTTGTTGTACAACTTGATACTAAAATCACAGATGAGCTTAAAGCTGAAGGTATGGTGCGAGACGTCATTCGACAGGTGCAGAGTGAGCGTAAAAAAGCTGACTTTGAGGTTGATGATCACGTAGAGCTTACCCTGTGGACAGATGATAAAGAGTTGCAAAACGCTATCAAGGCCCATGCTGAACTAATTCAGCAAGAAACCCTCGCCACAACACTCCTAAGTACCAAGCCGAGCAACCAAATTGAATGCAAGATAGCCGGTAAAGAACTGCTAATTGCTGTAAAAAAAGTCTGACCATATTTTTTACGAGCTTGCTAAACTAGGGGTATGCTACGCAGCCGCTTGGGAACCGCAACAAAAACTGACTGGTTGTTAATTGCAGCTACTGGATTTTTAGTTGGTCTGAGTACCACTATTTTATTTGCAATCGAAGAGGGTGCGGCAAACTCAGTTAATTTCTCACCGTATAAACACGTCTTACATGCCTTGATTGGCATTGGATTGGCCGCAGTAATATCTCGTAGTAATTTCGGTATATGGTACCGTCTGGCCAGCTGGTTGTATTGGGCATCGATACTTCTGTTGTTGATTGTTTTGTTCGCTAATCCAACGTCTGGTTCATCCCGTTGGATAGAACTTGGGTTTATGCAGTTTCAACCCAGTGAACTGGCAAAATTCGCCCTAATATTGCTTTTAGCGCGGCTGTTTTCTCGTCGGCGCGGAAAAATGAATAATCCTTTCAACATAGGCCTGTCAATTTTCTACACGGCACTACCGTCGGCGTTGGTCTTGCTTCAGCCCGACCTAGGCACGGCAATTGTTTTTGTTGTTATTTGGTTTAGCATGCTGGTAATTAGCGACATAAAGCCGCTGTATCTTGTAGCAGGTTTTATTTTTGTAGCCGTTATCGGCGCATTATCGGTGCCGCTGCTGCAGGACTACCAGAAACAACGACTGCTAACGTTCTTAGACCCTTCAGCTGACCCGCAGGGCGCAGGCTATAACGTTCGTCAGGCTAGTATTGCCATTGGAAGCGGCAAGGTTTTTGGTCAGGGTTTAGATTCTGGCACCCAAAGTCAGCTTAATTTTTTGCCAGCCCAGCATACCGACTTTATATTTGCCGTAACAGCAGAAAAGCTAGGCTTGGTTGGGGCGATGAGTGTAGTAATAGCATTCGGGGTAATTGTAGTTCGCATATTGCAGCACGCTGCTCGGTTAAAAAACTCTTTTGCGGCCCATGTTTGTTTAGGGGTGGCGGTACTGTTGGCTTTTCATATAATTATTAATATAGGTATGAATCTTGGGCTTGTGCCGGTTACGGGGTTGCCGCTACCGTTTATGAGCTATGGCGGCACATACCTAGTGATAACCATGGTGGCCATCGGTGTAATGTTAAGTACGCTACGAAAACAAGAAAATCTAGAATTTGTGTAAGAAGTCTTTACAGAGGTCACTTTAACTGTTAAGATTTATCAGATTATGAAGCAAGCAGTGATTAAAACAGGTGGCAAACAGTATGTCGTTAAAAAGAACGACGTTTTAGATGTTGAAAGTTTAGGCGATGCAAAAACCGTAAACTTTACTCCTTTGATGGTCTTTGATGACAATGACGTAACTGTCGGGGAGCCAGAAGTAAAAGGTGCAAAAGTTTCTGCTAAGGTCTTAGAACAAATTCGTGATGACAAAGTTGTAGCAATTCGCTACAAAGCTAAAAAACGTGTACATAAAAAACACGGTCACAGACAAAACTACTCTCGAATTCAAATTACTGATATTAAATAGTAGTATTTAATACGACAATATGGCCCCACTTAACACCTGTAATTTTTAGCGCTATGTACTATTTTTGCTGGTAAGTGTCAAAAATACACCATTGGTCCAGCCAAAGCCTTCTTGGTTGGGGTAGCGACCTGGTTTGCCAACCGACTGGTTGACGACATCATATTTTTCCCAGAATTTACCTGTTTCTGTAAAAACAGCCATATTTAAACTAAGCCATTTGTCGGCGATGCGCTGCGCGTCGTCATCAAGGTTATATTTTTTTAGACCATCGATAACAAACCAGTGTAGCGGAGCCCAGCCATTTGGATAGTCCCATTGTTTAAACGGCTGCATAAGCTGCTGGTCAGTTGTGGCGCTTAAACCGCCAGAATGTTCGAACTCGCTAAGATGATCGACTAGTATTTGAGCTTCTTTTTTGGTTAAAACTTCCGCAAACAATGGCATAAAACCAGCCAATGATTTAAATGAGCTGATTTGGTTGGATGCAAGATCATAGTCATAAAAGAAACCACCGTGCCCCATAAGCTGTTTAATAGAAGTAGCTCTGGCTTTGGCTTGTTGTCTGTATTTGTGGGCCTTATCGGCGTTATCAGTAAGCTCATAAAACCACTGTAAATCGAGTTCATAGCGGTGCAGTAAGCAATTTAGATCAATTGGCACGTAGGACAGAGCATGATTATTGAATCGCGACGTCATATCCCAGCCCGATTCGTGCTCCGCTGTCTGGTCGATTAAGTGGTGGTCGGCGTAGCGGCTTAATCCTTGATGGACAAGGTGATCCACAACATGATCAGCTGGATCAATGTTCATCCAATAGCCTGTTAATTCAGCCTCTGCAGTTGCCATAACTTTTTTTAGCCAAACGGTGTCGCCAGTTTTAGCATAGACCACTCGAGCCATGCTGGTGAGCAGCGGCGGTTGCGATATGCCGGTGTCGTAGGTTCTATTCCTCATTGGAATTAAGCCGAATCTGTCGAATAAAAACACTAAATTATCAACCATGCCACGGGCCAGGTCGATATTTTGGTCGTCATCAACTAAGCCTAAAATTATAAAAAAACTGTCCCAGTAGAACTGATCACAATGAAACTGGCCGCCGCTTGGAGACACGAATGGATTCGGTAGTTGAATGTAGCTACCAGAGTCTTCTGTGGTGCAGGTCATTAAGTGACCCCAATAATTTTTAATATAGCTCCGTGCGGATTCTATTTGTTTTTGTTCCATAGTAAACAGGTTAGCGTGCTTGGTGTATGGGTTGCAAACTGATAAACTAAAGCAAGATAGAAAAATATAAATGTTGAGGGCGTTAAAGTGCAAAAAGTGCTTGCGGTGGCTAACCAAAAGGGTGGGGTTGGCAAGACAACGACTACTATTAATTTGGGTAGCGCACTAGCTCGTGCAGGCTATAAAGTGCTGTTGGTCGATCTTGACCCACAAGCTAATACAACCAGTGGACTCGGAGTTGCCCGACCAGAAACCTCAATATATGATCTTCTGTTTGACGACAGCAAAACGGCCCAAACCGTTGTTGATGCGGGTGAAGTTTCATTAATTCCATCACATCCTAATCTGGCTGCCGCAGAAGTAGAGCTGGTTAGCGAGCTTAATAGGGAACGACGGTTGCAGAATATTCTACAAACCACAGCGTTCGACTATGTATTGATAGACTGTCCGCC
Source organism: Candidatus Saccharibacteria bacterium (assembly GCA_012965045.1). Lineage (NCBI taxonomy): Bacteria > Candidatus Saccharimonadota > Candidatus Saccharimonadota bacterium. The sequence continues at coordinate 40,553 of DTSZ01000001.1, forward strand.
GTCTTTAGGGATATTAACAATCAATGCGCTTACCGCCGCAGATGGAGTGTTGATTCCTGTCCAGGCTGAATATTACGCGCTTGAGGGGTTGAGTCAGTTAGTTGATTCTATTCAACGAGTTCGTGTTGCGCTAAATCCACGCCTGACTATATCTGGTGTCGTGCTGACTATGGTTGATGAGAGGACCAGCTTATCAAAAGAGGTGCTAGAGCAGGTTAAACGACACTTTGGCGAACTTGTATTTAGTGAATTTGTGCCACGGAATGTCCGCTTAGCTGAAGCACCAAGCCACGGGGTTAGTGTGTTTGAGCATGACAAATGGAGCAAGGGCGCTCGCGCGTACAAAACGATAGCGAATGAATTAGTGAAACGAATTGGGTAGGGTAGAAAGAACATTATGGCAAAAACAAAAGGACTAGGCAGGGGACTGGAGAGTTTAATACCCACAGAAGTTATACAGGAGCAAATACAAGCTTCGCGAAATACCGGAGTACAAGAAATTGATCTCGCTCATATTGTTCCAAACCCTCATCAGCCACGAACGAATTTTAAACCAGAGGCCATTGATGAACTTGCTCAGTCTTTAGAGCAACACGGATTGGTCCAACCGGTAGTTGTTATAAAAAATAACAATGAGTTTCAGCTTATTGCTGGTGAGCGGCGTGTGCGTGCAGCAAAGCAGCTCAAATGGAAAACAATCCCAGCGTTAGTCCGCACTGCAGATGAGCAACAGCAACTAGAGCTAGCCTTAGTCGAAAATATTCACCGGGACGATTTAAATCCTTTGGAGATTGCTGCTAGCTACATTAAGCTTGTTGAGCTATTTGGGCTGGAAGTTGTAGAGGTTGCCGAAAAAGCAGGTAAGGCGGAGAGTACTGTTCGGAATATTATTCGTTTGCTTAATCTACCCCAAGAAGCAAAGGACGCACTAACGGATAAGGTTATTACTGAAGGGCATGCTCGGCAGATCCTCGCCTTAAAAGACCCGAAAAAACAGCAAGAGCTGCTAAGTCTTATCAAAAAACACGACTGGTCCGTGCGGCAGACGGAAATGTTTACTAAACGGTTTAAAACCAAGGGGAGCACTAAAGAAGTTGCGGCAAAACGAACGCTATCAGAAACACCGCAAACGAAGAAACTCAGCCAGGTTTATAACCGCACGGTGCGTATTCAGCGTACTGCCAAAGGTGGCCGGCTTATGTTTGAATTTAAAAACGAATCAGATTTAAAAAAGTTAACAAAACGCTTAGCCGAACTAGAATAAACGAGCATTTCCTAACGGGAACAGGCGGATTTCTAAGGTTCCAATGATTTTATCTATCGACACGGTGCCAAGTTCATTACGTGAATCGAGCGATCCTCCGGGACTGCGGTTGTCGCCGCTAACAAAAACATGATCATTTTCGACAGTAATATCAACCAGTCCGCTGGTGTATTCCAGGTCTAATTTTAGCTCAGCATCAACATTAAATCCGTCGGGGAATTCGTCATTGTAAATGGTGATTACGCCGTCTTCCAGCTTGACTCGCTCGCCAGGCAAACCAATGACTCGCTTGATTAACTGCAGATCCGAAGAGCCACGTGGGTCATTAAATACAATAATGTCCCCTCGTTTTGGTACAAATTCGCCCTGACTAATGCTCGAGAACGTTTTACCTAACTTAGAAATTACCAGCCGATCACCAGGAGACAGTGTCGGCTCCATGCTTTGACCAAAGACTTCGTATGACTGCAAGCCAAAACCATTAATAATAAGAACGAGCAGAATTACCGCTCCAATGAACTTAAATGCCGATAGAGCATTTTGCACCCACGGGGTTCGCGCTTCTGCAAAATCAGGCTTTATGTCTTGTGGTGTTTCCATAGTTCTAGTAAAGTATGCCTCGTAGTTAGCATAACTTCAAATATTTACTGTTTTAGTCAATGAATTTCTACTGATTTTAGGCTATACTATAAGAACATTTTATGATGAACAAGAACAGAGGTGGTACACCTCAAGCTAAACTTTCTGGTAAAGGGCGTCCGTTGCGACGCTCTTTACGTGATGCGCGGCCTATTGGTAAAACTCAGCAACATATAGAAAAAAAGCAAACGACGCGACCTCGACGCCGAAATACTGCTGCAGATTTCGAAAAAGGCCTTAACAGCATCACCGATGTAGCTAAATCTCCTAAAAAACGGGGCATATACCGATTTAAAAAATTATTGAAATACAGCTTTTTATTGACTGTTTTCGTCGGCGTAGTCATGGCCGGCTATATAGGCTTTAAGATTTTTACATTCGCCCAAGACGTGATTGTTGACAGGGGTGATGGCGCTCTTGGATTGTCTGGTGATATTGATCCAAGCCAACTAAAAGGTGAAGGTGACGGCCGCGTGAACGTCTTGCTTGTAGGAATTGGCGGCGACGGCCATGAAGGTGCTAATTTGTCCGATGTCATTATGACCGTCAGTATCGACCCAACCAACAACACGGCAGCCATGCTGTCTATCCCACGCGACCTGTACTTAACGATTCCAGGTTATTACTCAACCCGCATAAATGCTGCATATGCACTAGGCGAGCAAGACCCTGACACAACCGGAGCAGAGGTACTAACCGAAACAGTTGAGGGGATTCTCGACATTGATCTTCATTATTTTGTCCAGATTGATTTCCAGGGCTTTATTGAGGTTATTGATCGACTTGGTGGTGTAGAAGTGGATGTACAAGAATACTTACGTGATCCTTTTATCGAAGAGACATTTGGCGGCGGTTATAGCGGGCCGTTTGAGGTTTTCCCTGGCATCCAGCAAATGGATGGCCCGACCGCCCTACAATATGCTCGGTCTCGAAAAACTACGAGTGACTTTGACCGAGCCCGCCGACAGCAAATCGTATTAAAGGCGGTTAAAGACAAAGCTTTGAGCCTTGGAACGTTCTCTAACCCGCTTAAGATTGGCGATATGCTTGACTCGCTTGGTCGGAATGTAAAAACCAACATTCAAATATCTGAGATGTTACGCATGCTTGAGATCGCTCAAACCATTAACAACGACACGGTGAGAAGTGAAGTGCTCGACAATAGTGCTGGCGGGTTTCTTGCCGCACAAAATATCTCGGGTGCTTCTGTATTAGTGCCCCGCGGTGGTTTGAATAATTTCTCTGAAATACAAAAATACGTAAAAGGTGATTTATTTGCAGACGGGTTTATTACCAGCGAAAATGCAGCCATAAGTGTATTAAACGCCACAAACACTCCTGGCTTAGCGACAGAACTCGGAGAAGAGCTTGAGGAGCTTGGCTACAACGTGGTTGAAATAGGGAACGCCACGTTAGAAGCTGTACCAGAAACAACAATTTTGTATGACAATTCTCTCGGAGTCCTGCCGTACACCACGAGTTTACTGGAAAAGCGCCTTGATATTATTGCTCGAGGTAAAGCACCAGAAGTCGGCCAGACAGGTGTGAATGATATAGTCATTGTTATAGGAGCGGATTATATCGATGACTGACGAAGCCCCACAACCGGAGATTATTAAGAAGCCTTTTAAGGAGCTGGTTTTAACTCAGGTAGCTCGGTTAATAAATGTCGCTATGATTGTTGCGGCCTATTTGCTCATAAGCAATGATTTGTTCGAGATTGCTTTAGTAGTTTTTATTTTTAGTAAGTGGCGGATATTTTTTACACGACCACGACTGTGGTTTACGAATCTAGTTAATTCACTGTGTGATGTGACGTTCGGTCTGTCTATTTTGCGGCTAATGGAGCTGTATTATCCAGTCGACGAACAGATTGCGATTGGATTAGCCGGGGTGTTGTTTATATGGCAGTTAATCCTTAAACCCTTAACCTCCCACTGGGCTGTTCGGCTTCAGGCACTACTGTGTATAGTAGCCGCGAATACGACAATTTGGACATTGTACGCCGACCCTGACATGCTGCACGGATCACTCGCTGTCCTTCTTAGTATTATTGCGGCCTACGCTTCGGGGCGACATGTCTTGCGCCAAGTTGATAGTGAAAAAATTCGTGAAGAAATTCGCGGTAAAATTTTAACGGTTTGGGTGTTTATTGCAGCTCAACTGGCGTGGTTTTTTTGGCTGTGGAATGTGTATTACGGTCTGCGATTATTTGACGTGTACGTACCGCAAGCAGCAATTATATTTGGTATAACATTTTCGTATTTAGGTTCCGTGCTGTTGTACCAACAACCAGAAGAATCCAAACCGTCTTCACGACGATTTATGGTGCAACAAACTATTTCGTATAGCATAATTATGGTTGCTATTATTGTTCTTACGAACTGGAATACGAGTATTCAATAATCCAAAAGGGAGGGCACTTTGGAAGACAACAACACAACCACAACGACAACGACAATTGCATCAAACCAGAGGACTAAGAAACAGACTATAAACTATATAGTTGTCGTTATTTTGTCACTTGTAGCCGGATTTGCTGGCAGCTTTGTTTATAATCAGACATTTAAATCTAGCAGCATACATTCGCCAACCACAACAGAAGAGCGCCAACAGTTAGTATTGCAAGAGAGCGAAGTTATCGCTGAAATTGCCGAGCAAGTAGAGCCGAGCGTAGTGAGTATTGTAACCGAGCAAACCGTGCAGGGCTTTTTCACTCAAGGAGTATCCGAGGGGGCAGGGAGTGGCATAATTCTTACCGAGGATGGGTTGGTAGTTACGAATAGTCATGTTATTCCAAGTAGCGTGGATACGATTACCGTGGTGGCTTCGGACGGGACCGAGTACGAAAATGTCGAATTAATCGACCGCGACCCATTTAATGATATTGCCTATCTAAAAATTCCAGACGTTTCCGACTTAAAACCGGCTCGCCTCGGAACATCAAATGAAGTTAAAGTGGGCGAGAAAGTAATAGCTATCGGTAACGCTCTGGGCCGGTTCGATAATACGGTGACATCTGGAATAATTTCTGGCCTCGGTAGACCGATAATTGCCGGAGGTGACGGCGAAGAAGCAGAAAGTTTAACAAACCTATTTCAAACCGATGCAGCTATTAATCCCGGTAACTCTGGCGGGCCGCTTCTTAATATTAACGGGGAAGTAATTGGCATAAATACAGCAGTAGCCGATGGAGAGAATATAGGTTTTGCTATACCGATTGACGATGTTACTCCTGGGATTCAGAGCGTTAAAGATAACGGGGAACTCATAAAACCATACTTAGGGGTGCGCTACATTACTCTTACGGCGGCAATATCAAAACAGTTTGGGCTTGTGAGTGAAACAGGTGCCTATTTGGTGGCCGACAGAGGCAATGCTGTGTTGCCAGAAAGTCCAGCAAGCAAAGCTGGGCTGCAAAACGGCGACGTAATTATATCTGTTGACGGCGTTTTAATTGATGACAGAAATACACTAAGTTCTTTAATTGGACGTCATCAGGTTGGCGATGCAGTAGAACTGGTCATTGAACGAAATGATGAGCAGCAGACTGTTCAGGTAGAGCTAGAAGCGGTTCCTGATAGTTTGTAGATTGTTCAATCACTTTTATTTCATTGCTGGTGCTAGAATAAAGACATGACAACATTGGACAAACAATTAGACTTAGCGAAAGATATTGCTAGGCAAGCTGGCAAGATTATGACTAGCTACTTTCGAGATGGCGCACCAACCAACACGAAAGATGATGGAACTGTGGTTACATCCGCCGACATAGAGATTAATCAACTAGTAATCGATAGTTTCACCAAAGAGACTCCTGAATATTCAATATGGGGAGAAGAAAAGAGTGTAATACACCGAGGGGCAGAATTTACATGGGTCTGCGACCCAATAGATGGAACAGCGCCTTTTGCAAAAAAAATCCCTATATCTACCTTTTCGCTTGCACTAGTAAATGGACAAGGAGTGAGTGTCTTAGGTGTTGTGTACGATCCATTTACAGATAGACTATTCGAGGCAGTAAAAAGTCAGGGCGCCTTCATGAACAACGAGAGTATTCGTGTATCAAAAGTCGATAGTCTCCGTGGCGCCTCTATAGATCAGGAGCTTTGGGTAAATAATGTCGAAGGAGTAAGTTTTGAAGATCCAAGAGGTAGATTTGCCATCTTAGGCGCTCAAGTTAGTGTGCAGTGCTCAGCAGTTCTTACTGGCTGTCTTACGGCGAGCGGAGCGTTCGATGCTATGTTGTTTGGTCAGAGTAAACCAGAGGATATAGCAGCACTCGCCGTAATCGTTCCAGAGGCTGGGGGTAAGGTCACTGATCTCTACGGGAATAAGCAAAGGTATGATCAAAAAATACAGGGTGCAGTGGTTTCCAATGGTTTATTCCACGACCAATTAATTGAAATTACTAACTCCATGAACTATAAGAGTCTAAATCTCTAATCTCTTGCAAATATACTAATAAATTCGGAAGCTTTATGATATTTAAATCTATAGTGTTTAGCCTGTGCTGTTAGTTCATTGACTTGATCTGGGTTTGATTCAACGATGAGTAAATTACAACTTTTAGGTAATCGCGACAGTAGTTTTCTGTACAATCTTAAACCATTATCCTCTGCAAATAACGCTAGACTTGGTTCGTATACGGTTTCTGGACTCCGCTCATCTGTTTTTCGAACATACGGCAGGTTGGCAACCACGGTATCTATCCCTCTCCAAGGCAACTCCTTGGAAAGAGAGTTTTTATGATCTAGGATGTCGGTTTCAAAGACATTTATATCAAGTTTGAGTTGTTTTGCATTTTGCTTGGCGACTGTTAATGCGTCTGGTGATATATCGCAGGCCTGCACCTCTAAGTCAGGACGATTGGCTTTTATTGCTAAGGCTATCGCTCCAGAGCCTGTGCCGACGTCAATCAATGTACTTCCTTTAGGCGCCACATTAATCGCCTGTTCAACCATTGTTTCAGTTTCGGGCCTTGGTATGAGCACTTCTGGAGTAACACTAATATCTAAACCGTAAAATTCAATACATCCGCGGATGTAGGCTAACGGCTCTCTGTGCGTACGGCGCTTTAAATAATTATTTGCTTCTCGGAGCTGCTCTTTCGTCAATTTTTCGGGTGGATTTGTTAATAATTTTGTCCGATTAGTCTTTAAAACCAAAGCTACAATTAGCTCTGCGTCAAGCCGAGCAGAGCTAATACCTACACCCTTTAACTGTTTAGTAGCGGTTTCTAAAAACTGATTAGTTAGCATAATCTATAATTTGGTTTTTTATAGCGGTAACAGATTGAGACGAATCAATTATTTCCCATCCATTAGTTTGTGCAAGAACAAGCAGTCTTGATGAATCGTTAAACACGACTTTACGTTCATCAGTCTTATACCCGTAGCCCTTTAGTTCCCGTGTGTCTAGGCGTTCATTTCTTACGCTGCTAGGTGCATCTAGAAGAATCACCTTATCAAAATATTGTTTTGCTCGTGAATCTATTTGTTGCGAAAAACCGCAAATAAATACCAAGTTACTTGAATGGAGATACTGTTCGAGTTTTTGTAAATTCCAGTCCCAGCGGTAGTCATTCCAATTAAAGCCAGGCTTATTAAATACTTTTGCAGAAACTTCCTTGCCTTGTTGATCGTAAAGAGCACCAATGCCCTTTATGTCTGTAGAATCATCAAAAGCTTTGTAACCAGCTTGATTGAGCTTACGGCAAAGGGTTGTTTTGCCGCTTGCCGCAGCGCCGGTTATTAAAATTTTCATTGTGTGGTGCAACTTATAATCATGTTCACAGTTTCCTCAACTGTTAGTCGATTAGTGTCAACGACTATAGCTCCCAGACCTCTCATTCGTTGTTTGTCGGAATCCTTGTATTTGGCTATTGCATCGCGCTCTTCCTGTTTCTTGCCGTAGGCATTATCTCGAGCATCGTATCTGTTAAAAAGCACTTCAAGGGGGGCATCGAGAAAGAATATAAAACCACATTGGGTAGCAATTTTTTCAATACCGTCAACGTTACCAACTAAAAACAAGTTCTTATCTAGTTTTGTTTTGCTTTTTTTTGCTTGAAATTTGGCAGGATTAATCCGCCACTGAAAATACTGAAGATAACCATCCATATTCATCACAACCTTGCTTCCACGAGGGTGGAATTTATTAGTGCGTGTATCAAACCAATCAGAGACGGAGTCCAAATCAATTACTTGGTATCCGTCTTCTGCTAACGTATTGCCGACGGTTGTTTTTCCCGTACCGGCAACGCCCGTAATTAAAACCTTCATTACACTCGAGCATCTTCCTCTATAAGTTGTTGCTCGAATTTAAGCAACTCTTCTACAAGGTCATCGATGTCGCCGTCGAGGGCACTTAACATGTTAGAGCGTGAATATTTTATGCGATGGTCTGTAATGCGATCTTGCGGCAAGTTATAGGTACGGATCTTTTCGCTGCGATCGCCACTCCCAATAAGGCTTTTTCGATGTGCTGATTCTTTAGCTTGTTGTTCTTCTTGTTGCTTGGCTAGCAAGCGGGCTCGCAGGACACCCATGGCCTTTTCTTTATTTTTAATCTGAGACTTCTCATCTTGGCAGGTTACAACAACGCCAGTTGGTACGTGAGTTATTCGTACTGCTGAGTCGGTGGTGTTAACGCTCTGACCGCCGTGGCCACTTGCTCGGTAGGTGTCGATTTGTAGGTCTTGCTGCTGTATATCAATGTCTTGTTCTTCGGCCTCTGGTAGTACGGCTACGGTTGCTGTTGAGGTGTGTATGCGGCCTTGGCTTTCAGTAGCCGGTACTCGTTGCACTCGGTGAACGCCGGATTCGAATTTCATAAATCGGTAAACTTGCCGACCGGTCACTTCGAACGACACTTCTTTATAGCCGCCATTGTCGGAATTGCTAGTACTGATTATTTCGACTTTCCAGCCCTTGTTTTCGGCATACCGTGAATACATTCTAAATAAATCACCAGCAAAAATTGCCGCTTCGTCGCCACCAGCCCCAGCGCGGATTTCGACAATCACGTCTTTGGGGTCATTCGGGTCGCTTGGAGTAAGCTCATTCCGCAAGCTGGTTTCAAGTTTCTGTTTTGTAGCTTCTAATTCTTTTAGTTCTGATTGAGCCATCTGGCCAAGGTCTGGGTCGCCAACCATCTCTTTAGTGTCGGTAATGGCGGTCTGTGTTTGTTCAAGTTCGTTTAGCGAGTTAACGACGTCTTGCAGCAGGGAATAGCGCTTAGACTTTGCAATAAAATCAGGCTTTGCATGAACTCCTGGCTCGCTCATAAATGCTTCGAGCTGTTTTAGTTCTGATTCTAGTTTGGGTTTAAATTCTAGTAAGTTCATAAAAATAAAATACTGCCTCAACTTGCAGGCAGTATAACGTGTTTTCTATTAGTTTAGGATTCTTTTAACTCGACTTTAGCGTTTTTATCACCAAGCTTCACAGCTTCTGATTGTTCTTTTTCGGTCTTAGGAGCTTGTTTTTTAGCTGCAGCTTTCATTTTAGCTTCACGAGCAGCCTTAGCTTTTTCTGCTTTGGCCTTAAAGCGGTCAACTCGACCTTCGAGGTCTAGAACTTTTTCTTTACCTGTGTAGAAAGGGTGAGATGAACTGCTAATGTGAGTTTTTACCAATGGGTATTCGTTGCCGTCTTCCCACTTAATAGTGTCATCGGCCTTTGCTGTCGATTTAGTTAAAAACGTCGAACCATCTGATGTGTCTTGGAACACAACTGGTCGGTAATCTTGTGGGTGTAAGTCTTTTCTCATAAACGAAGACTATCATAACTGAGGTTGTGAAACTTGTAAACCCCAATCTCATCTGATAGAATTTCTGGTAGCTCAAATAATTAATGTAATACAGAGAGTTTGTGAGCATCCTCTGGTTTTTTCTTAGAACTAGTTAGAGCTCTCGGTGAATAAGGAAGCAAGAAAAGGAGATCTCTTTATGAGTTCGATTGATCCACGTGATCTATTAAAAGCTGGTGGCCACTTTGGTCACAAAACAAGTCGGTGGCACCCTAAAATGGCGCCGTATATTTTTGACGCCAAGCAAGGTGTTCATATTATTGACTTAACAAAAACCGTAACACTACTGGACGACGCATTAGCTTTTGTTGAAAAAACAGTGGCTGGCGGCAAAGACGTGCTAATTGTTGGCACAAAACGACAGGCAAAGTCTGTTGTAAAGGACATGGCAGAAAAAACAGGTATGCCATACGTAGTAGAGCGCTGGTTGGGCGGAATGCTTACAAACCACTCGACAATGGGCGAAAGAATTAAACACTTAAAACAGCTCGAAAAACAAATGGAAAGCGGAGAACTTGAGGCAAAATACAATAAACTAGAAGTTCAACGATTCCAAGAAGATATTGATAAGCTAAATCTAAACTTTAGCGGCATCAAGGAAATGAAAGGTCAACCAGGAGCAGTCATTGTAGTTGACGTTGTTGAAGAAAATAATGCTGTTAATGAAGCAAATAAACTACACATTCCAGTTGTAGGTATTTGTGATACCAACGCGAACCCTCAAAACATTGATTTTGTTGTTCCGTGTAACGATGACGCAATTAAGGCAATTCAATTGCTAGCAGACGCGTTTGCTGGGGCGATCGATAAAGGTCTAGCTAAACGTGGCGCTGCAGAACCAAAAGAAGACAAGGAAGGTGGAAAATAATGGCAAGCGTAGAAGATATCAAACGACTCAAAAGCCTAACAGGTGTTGGTTTAACCGCTGCAAAAAAAGCACTCGAAGAAGCTGACGGCGACTTCGATAAAGCTTTAGAAGCTATGCGCATTAAAGGTATAGCTAAAGCCGACAAAAAATCTGACCGCGAAGCAAGCGCTGGTATGGTGCATGCTTACATTCATGGTGGAAAAATTGGGGTATTGGTCGAAGTGAATTGTGAAACAGATTTTGTTGCACGAACTGACGACTTTAAAGCATTTGTTAATGATGTCGCTTTGCACGTTGCTGCAGCTGCTCCACAATTTGTGTCTGCAGAAGATATTTCAGAGGACATTATTGCTAAAGAAAAAGATTTAATCGCTAAAGAACTTGAAGAACAGGGTAAGCCAAAAGAAATGCTGGATAAAATTGCAGAAGGAAAATTAAAGAAGTTTGCGTCTGAAATTTCATTACTTGAACAAGGCTTTGTAAAGAACCCTGACATGACTGTCGGAGAGTATCTGAAAGAAACAATTGCTAAGCTAGGCGAGAACATGGTTATTCGTCGCTTTGAGCGAATCGAGATGGGCGTATACAATTAGGTATAGCAACAAACTTTGGAGGTTCAGTTATGGACGGTGAATTAAAACAAGCCGAGCAAAAAATGAAAGGTGCCCTTGAGCACTTACATGGAGAGCTAAAGAAAATTAGAACCGGCCGCGCAAATCCGGCTGTTTTAGATAGTGTTCAGGTTGAGGCTTATGGACAACTGAGTCCACTGCAGCATGTGGCAAACGTAAATGCAGTCGATTCACAGATGCTTACTATTACGCCATTTGACCCGAGCAATCTAGACGCAATCACCGCTGCTATTCGTAATGACTCGTCGCTTGGCTTAAACCCAGCGGACGACGGGAAGGTCATTCGTGTCCCAATCCCGCCACTTACAGAAGAGCGACGCAAAGAAATTGCCAAGCAAGTCGGCGAAAAAGCAGAAGAGGCTAAGATTAGTCTTCGGAATGCCCGCCACGACTGCTTGAGTAGCCTAAAAGACCAAGAAAAAGCTGCTGACCTTACTAAGGACGAGCTGTTTCGAGCCGAGAACAAGGTAGGGGAACTGATAGAAAAATACCAAGGCGAAATTGATTCTGCGGCAAAGACCAAAGAAGACGAGATAATGACTGTTTAGCTTTATGATGATTTTTTTGGGGCTGATTTTATTTGTTTTGATCATCGTTGTTCACGAATATGGTCATTTTTTGGCTGCTAAACGCAACGGCGTGGAGGCTGAGGAGTTTGGCATTGGATTTCCTCCAAAGATTGCAGGCAAAACCATGGGAAAGGGTATTTTTAGGGGTTATTACACTCTAAATTGGCTGCCATTTGGTGGATTTGTAAAACTTAAGGGTGAAAACTCTGAAGATAAACGTAAAGGCAGTTTTGGCGCCGCTAGTTTTTGGGTAAAGACAAAGATTATATTAGCTGGTGTTTTTATGAACGTAGTTTTTGCTGTCATGGCTTTTAGTATTGTTGCAGCTATAGAAATTCCTCGGTTTCTGCCGAACCAGTTCACTGTAAAAAGTGAGGAAACCGTTATCGAGCAACATGTAGACATTGTACGCGTGGAAGAGGGCTCCCCAGCTGACCAGGCAGGGCTAATAGCTGGCCAAAGCATTGAGTCTATCGCTGGCGAGGATGTTAATACTTTAGACGACTTAAATCGACTGGTGGAGAAATACGCTGGTCAAACTGTAGGTATTGGTATTGTTCCAACCGAAGCTTACCAAACAGGCGAGTTTTCAGATGGTGTAGTCCAGGCGGAACTACGAGCAGACCCAGAGGATGGGGAAAGTTATTTGGGCGTTGGGTTGAATTCCATAGATACATACCGAGTTAGTCCATGGGCGGCACCGATCGCTGGCGCTGGCTTAACTGTTCAAATTGCTGGCGAAACTCTCCACTTTTTAGGAGATCTTGTTACGAGTCCTTTTAGAGGTGACTTTCAAGAACAAAGCCAAGGAATTGCTGGTCCAGTCGGGTTGGTGTTCGGAATTTTTCCCGCTGTTGATTCACTGTTGAACTTACTATTTTTGGGTGGCGTTATTTCAGTTTCACTCGCAATTATGAACGCGCTACCAATACCGGCACTGGACGGGGGGCGACTTGCGGTAACTGGACTGTTTTTACTGCTCAAAAAGCCACTTACTGCAGAGGTTGAGAACCGTATCCATGGCTCTGGTATGGTATTCTTCTTGTTTTTAGCAGTACTTATTACGTATTCGGACATTTTAAAGTTGTAGAATATGGAATCCTTCAAAAAACACTGGAGTTTCAAGCCGTTCCAAGCTAAGCCACCGTGGGGTGTTGGTTTTTCGTTTTTTCTGGCCATCCTCGCTATTCCACTGCTTGATGCCGGGGTGGTTGTCTGGGCGCGTAACGTTGGTTTTTTAGATAGCAATTTCGATGCTTCAAATATGACTTTTATTGTGCTTCAACTGACAGTTTTATTAATGGAGTTAGTATTTATCGGCTTAGTATTAAAAGCAAAAGTAAAAGATAAACGGCTTTTTTCGTTAAAGCCAGTTACAAAAGCACTGGGACTAATAAAGCCGACAAAATCACAGTACAGTGAATTGTTGAAAACTGCCGCAGGCTATTTTTTTGTATTGTTTTTTATTCTTAGTCCGCTAGTTGGTCTATTGCCAGAAAGTATTACTAGCCAAGAACAGCAGATTGGTCTCGATAAGACAACGACCTCCATGCTAGAGATAGCGCTGAGTGGGCTTATTTTATTGGTGCTTGTACCTATTGTTGAAGAGGTTTTGTACAGGGGAGTAGTATTTCGTTCACTGACTCGGTCGATGACGATGCCAATTGCCGCGGTGGTTTCGAGTGTTTTATTTGCTCTGGCTCACTTTAATATTGTGGTAGGAATCGATACCTTTGTTTTAGGAATATTACTGTGCTTGGTTTATTCTAGAACTAAGAATCTTTGGATGGCAGTAGCGCTACATTCAGTAAAAAATTCAATTGCATTCGTACTATTATTTTTCACGAATACTTAAGGAGGATACCTATGCGATATTCAAAACTGTTCAGTAAAACTCAAAAGAATTCTCCAGCTGACGAGGTATCAAAAAATGCTCAGCTATTAATGCGGGCAGGCTTTATACATAAGGAGATGGCTGGGGTGTACGCGTATCTACCGCTCGGAATTAGAGTCGTTGAAAAAATAAAACAGATTGTTCGCGAAGAAATGAACGCCATCGATAGCACTGAGCTAATAATGACTAATCTACAGCGGCCAGACATTTGGGAGCAAACCGATCGTTGGGATGATGAGAATGTCGACGTCTGGTTTAAGACAAAGCTTCAAGACGGAACCGACCTTGGTTTAGCGTGGTCGCACGAAGAGCCAATTTTAGAGATGATGCGACAGCATGTAGTCAGCTATAAAGATCTTCCAGTTAGCGTGTACCAATTTCAAACTAAACTGCGTAATGAACTGCGAGCTAAAAGCGGCATAATGCGCGGCCGGGAGTTCGTGATGAAAGATATGTACTCCCTGCATTCCTCACAAGAAGACATGGATCGCTACTATGACTCTACAATTGAAGCCTACAAAAAGATTTACGACCGCCTAGGTATTGGTCAAGAAACCTTTGTTACATTTGCCAGCGGCGGCGCCTTCACTAAATTCAGCCATGAATTCCAGACGATTTGTCCTGCTGGAGAAGACACACTGTACGTCAATGAAGATAAAACTGTAGCGGTCAACGAAGAGGTGCTCGACGATGCTACAAAAGAAATTGGTGTAGATAAAACAACGCTTAAAGCGGTAACAACAGCGGAAGTTGGGAATATTTTTAAGTTTGGAACCGAAAAATCCGAAAAATTGAATATAAATTTTACTGATACAGATGGCACACAAAAACCAGTCTTTTTAGCGTCATACGGGGTCGGAATTACTCGAGTGATGGGTGTTATCGTTGAAAAATATGCCGACGAACATGGCATGGTCTGGCCAGAACAAGTAGCACCTTTTGCAGTGCACCTAGTCTCAATTGGAGACAAAGGACAAACTCAAGCCGAAAGTCTTTATTCGCAGCTTACAGAGTTGGGTATAGAGGTGTTTTATGACGACAGAGAGGTATCACCCGGCCAAAAACTTGGTGATGCTGATTTAATGGGTATGCCGCATAGGGTTGTAGCCAGCAATAAGACGGCAGAAAAGAATAGCTTTGAATATAAGGCTCGGACAGATAACGAATCGGCTATGGTGAGCTACGAACAAATACTTGAAAAACTCACTAAATAACAAATTTCACAACAAGCTTGCGCTAGACGCCAGTAACTGATTCAACGTACACTTACATACAGATGGTAGCGAGGGACTTTGGGCGGTATGTAGCTCACGATATCGGCATTGATTTAGGTACGGCAAATACGCTGGTGACTGTTAAGGGCCACGGAATAATAATTAACGAGCCGTCCGTGGTCGCAATTCATAAATCGACAAAAAAAGTAGTCGCAATCGGCGAACGAGCCAAGAAAATGATCGGAAAAACTCCCGACGATATACTTGCAGCTCGTCCACTCGTAGATGGCGTAGTCAGCGACTTTGAAATAACCGAACAAATGCTTAAATATTTCGTTGATAAAGTTCATCAACTCCAGCGTGTTGCCTGGAATCGCCCCAGGATAGTAGTTGGGTTGCCAAGTGGGGTGACGGAAGTTGAAAAACGCGCAGTTGAAGAGGCGGCCAGGAGTGCCGGGGCTCGAAAAAGTTATTTAATTGAAGAGCCCATGGCAGCAGCGATAGGTGTTGGTCTGCCAGTTAAGGAAGCCGAAGGTAGCATGATTGTTGATATCGGCGGCGGCACAACTGAAGTTGCCGTCATGTCACTTGGTGGAATTGTAGTGTCGCGAAGCTTGCGAATTGCTGGCGATGAATTAAGCGAAGTCATAATGAGGCTGGTGCGCGAAGATTTTAATCTACATATTGGTGAAACAACGGCCGAACGAATAAAGATTGAGATAGGCGCAGTGCACCACGATCAAGACCGTAAATCTATGGAAGTTCGGGGTCGCAACATTTTGTCCGGCCTGCCACAGTCGATTAACTTGAGCACAGAAAATGTTCGCATGGCGCTGTCAAAAGAAGTCCGACCAATTGTTGAAGCTGTCCGAACAACATTAGAAGAATCACCACCAGAACTTGTAGCAGATATTTATAAAAATGGCATTGTTTTAGCGGGTGGTGGGGCTTTATTGCGCGGCTTAGCGAACCAAATTGAATATGAAACACGTGTAAAAACCCGGGCCGCCGACAACGCGCTAACAGCCGTTGTTGAGGGTTGTGGACTAGTGTTAAACGAACTCGATAGTCTAAAAGAAGTATTAGTTAGATCGGAGTATTAGCTAAGTGGTTGGGGAAAATCAGAAACAAATTCGGGTGGTAGTTTTTATTTTTGTGTTCACGCTGAGTGTAGCACTAATGTCTGCGGCGCCAGTACGCGGATGGGTTGATATAATTTTGAGTCCATTGGAAAATCTTCTCACTATCAGTGCGGATGATTCAGTGAATGACCCTGAGCTTTTGGCCGAGAACGAGACTTTGATTGCGCGAATTACTGAGCTTGAACAAGAAGCTCGGGCCACTAAGGAGAGCGCAATTCTGGCCGAAGTCATTAGTTTTTCAGCCGACCCGTACGAACGGCGAGTCATTTTAAATAAAGGCAGTCTGAGCGGGATCAAAAAAGGCCAAGCCGTCCTGGCTAGTAACAGTTTTATCGGTATTGTCAGTGACACCCAAGAGCGACGAGCGGTGGTCCAGTTATTGAACGATCCTCAGTTTAAGGCGATTGCCAAAACTAAGGCTGGCACAGAAGGTTTGTTGTTCGGTCAGTTTGGCGCAATTACAATGACTCGAATACCCAAAGACGCAGCTATTTCTGTAGGCGATAGTATTTTTACTGTTGGGGAGGCGGGCACCGTCCGGTCTGGTTTGTTTGTAGGCAAAGTACGGGAATTACAGCCGGACAGTAGATTATTACAAACTGCCTTTATTGAACCAGTGGTGTCGCTCAATGATATACGCGCCGTTAGCGTATTAAAGGATAATTAGGTGCTTATAGTAGCTTGGCTTACATTTTGGTTGGGCATCGTATTTTCGGGCTCGTTGTCTCTTATGCTAATTCCGTGGTTTGTTTTAGCAGTACTTTTATGCGCCACAGCAAAAAATCACTATACCTATGTTCATTGTGCGCTGATGGGGCTTATTCAAGCGAGTTGGTTTGGGTTTGGGGCTGATATACTAAGTGTAAACATGATATGTATGGGGCTCGCATACTATAACCAACTTGAAAACGGGGTGCGCGTATCACCGTTTATGCTAGCTGCAATCACGTGTCTCAGCCTGGAGTTGGGAACAGGGATTTTAGAAGTTAATGCTTCCATGCAATCGGCAGTAACTCTGAGTGTCGTGTATGTGTTTCGGGTTGTTCTGACGGCAATAGTGTTACGGTATTTTATCCGTAAAGTGCAGCTACAATATGTCTAGTTCACCATTTATTCGGGATACTGGACGGATTGCTAAGGAACGATCGGTCCAGTTGAATTCCGTTCACACCACTAAAGCTAACTGGCTCGCTACTCACGACGCAGCACTCTTTAAACGCGACGTAAACCGCGGTGTTCAGCGACCAATAACTCTGTTGGTAGGGGCGTTTTTATTCATTGTTATTCTGAGTACATTTGCAGCACGACTATTTAGTTTGCAGGTTTCGGCTGGCACTGAATATTCTCAGTTGGCGAACGGAAACAGGATTCGTGAAAAAATAATATATGCTGAACGAGGTAATATTTTAGACCGCAACGGTGAAGTGCTAGCAAGGAATGTCGCAGGCTATCAAGTAACGATAGAACCACATAAATTACCCGAGGATAGCGATAGCAGAACAGCATTGTATACTCGCTTAGCGTCATATTTAGAAATCTCAGTTGACGAGATTAGGAAAAGAGCCGAGAGCGAAGGCCTAGATTATGTGTTGCCGATCGCTCTTGGTAAAAGTTTGGATCAAACTACGGCGCTACGGCTTGAAGTTGATCTAACATCTATCAGCGGGGTTAATTTAGAGCTTATTCCAATGCGCTACTACGAAAAAGACCTAGCTATGGCTCATGTTATTGGATATACCAGCCTAGCGAACCACGACGATTTACGCACACGCGATGACCTGGCCTTGGTTGATTATGTTGGCCGTGGTGGGGTAGAAGAGCAATATGATTCGGTTTTACGCGGCGAAAATGGCTACGAACGTTACGAAGTTGACGCGCTGGGAAAGCCGCTGAGGATCCTAGCTAGTAAGCAGCCCCAGGCTGGTAAAAATATTTACTTAACCATCGATAAAGGTTTACAAAAACAACTCTACGATCAGTTAACAAAAACAATCAACGAACTTGGTAAGCAGCGTGCCAGCGGCGTTATTGTAGGCCCACAGTCTGGTGATGTTCTGGCTATGGTCAGCTTGCCAACCTATGACAACAATTTGTTTTCTGGCGGCATTAGTTCAGCAGAATTTAAAACGTTAGTTAATGACACGAACCAGCCACTTTATAATAAAGTCCTCTCAGGAACATATCCGACTGGATCTACCATAAAACCACTGGTTGCATCTGCAGGTCTTCAGGAAGGTAACATAGACATTAATACAACAGTTACTGACCGCGGTTCAATATATATTCCAAGTATTTATGATCCGTCTCAGGGCTTTACGTTCTACAGCTGGAACAGAGACGGCTTAGGTACGGTTAACGTGCAAAGCGCGATTGCCAAAAGCTCAAATATTTTCTTCTATAGTGTAGGTGGAGGTTTTGAGCACGTTACAGGCTTAGGAATAGAGAAACTAGCAGAATATTACAGCTATTTTGGGCTTGGCGAGTCCACGGGGATTGACCTACCGAATGAGTCGGTTGGGCTGGTGCCTACACCAACATGGAAGCAAGAAACCTTTGGGCAGACGTGGGTTCTTGGCGATACTTACAATACGTCAATTGGTCAGGGTGATCTACGTGCAACACCGCTACAGATGGCACTTGCAACGAATGCAGCTGCCACTGGTCAGCTAATGCAGCCGCGAGTGTTTTTACATGCAGAAGGCGAACAACCAGCAGATCCAATCGTAAAACGAGACATTCCAGTGTCACAAGCAAATCGCGATATTGTCCGCGGGGGCATGAAAGACGCCATTTATAACGGAGCAAACTGTAGTTGTATTTTTGCAGGCGTTCCGGTGACATTTGCAGGAAAAACCGGCACTGCTCAAAACAAAGCCTTTAGAACTGACACGACACCAAATCATGGTTGGTTTACTTCGTTTGCGCCGTATGACAATCCGGAACTCGGCACAGTGATCCTTATCGAAGAATCTCAGACCAGCGGAAAGGTTGTACCACCAGCGGTGGAAACATATAAGTACTATTTTAACCGTTAAGTTTTTATGCTTTTTAATTTGACTGCGTCCATGGCTTTGCTAAAATCATTGAAACCACAAATTTCCAAAAAAATATAGCAAACAGACTAATCAGACAGGAATAGCAAAATCATGAATAAAGACTACCAATTAACCCAAGAAGGTTATGACGAATTAAAACAAGAAGCGGACGAACTAATCAGCCGACGAGGTGAATTAGCAGAAGCAATTAAGGTAGCGCGCGATCAAGGCGATTTAAGTGAAAACAGCGAATATCACGACGCCAAGGACGAACAAGGTCGGGTAGAGAGCCGAATATCTGAAATTAATCACATTTTAACTAATGCTAAGATTATCGAGACCTCAAAAAGCTCAGAAGTAGTGATTGGCTCGACTGTAACACTTGAAAATGAAAAGGGTAAAGAAGTTAAATACGCGGTTGTTTCGAGTGTTGAGGCAAATCCGCTCGAGCGAAAAATCTCTGATCAGTCACCGATTGGCAAGTCGTTACTTGGTCAAAAAATCGGTGATGCTGTTGCTGTAGAATTGCCAGCAGGCACAGTGAATTATAAGATTAAGGAAATTAGTTAATAAAAGTCGGCCTTTTGTCACAGTGGCCGAGAAAGGCCTATAGATGGCAACCATCCAAGACTACCGAAACGAACAACTCGAAAAACTCGAAGCACTAAAAGCCAAAAGGATTAATCCGTACCCAGCAACCAGCAGGCGCACGGTATCTGTAGAGGATATTCTTGGTAATTTTGATGTCCGTGAAGGCAACCAAGTTGTTGTGGCGGGCCGTGTTGTCTCAGTGCGTACTCATGGTCGGCTTAATTTTATCGACTTACAAGACGGTCTACATAAAATTCAACTGGTTTTTAAAGATGGTGAGGTGGTTGAAAACTACGAAGACGGTAAACTCGCATTTAGCGACATTAACCTCCTTGCGCGCGGAGATTTTATTGAAGCAGCTGGTGCGGTAGGGAAGTCCAAAACTGGTCAAGAAAGTGTAATGGTTGCATGGTATGCAGTGCTAAGTAAAGTGTTGCGGCCGTTGCCCGACGAGCTGGTTGATAAAGAAGCACGGTTTAGGCGACGCTACTTAGACATGGCTGTAAACAAAGAAGTGCGCGAGCGGTTTTTACGACGCAGCAAATTTTGGCAAGCCACCAGAAATTACTTAAATAAACGTCAGTTTGTAGAGGTAAATATTCCAGTGCTGGAGCACACCACCGGGGGCGCAGATGCAAAGCCATTTGTTACGCATATGGATGCGCTCGACCAGGATTATTTTTTGCGGATTAGCCACGAACTGCCCCTAAAACGACTGCTTGGAGCTGGTTTTGAGCGAGTGTATGACATTGGCCCGCGCTTTAGAAACGAACATATCAGTGACGAACATCTGCCAGAACACATTGCAATGGAGAGTTATGCGGCCTATCAAAACTATGAAGAGGCAATGGATTTTTACGAAAAAATGATTCAGTACGTTGCTCAAGAAACGTGGGGAACGCTGCAATTTGACGATGCGAACGGTTTTGCTGTTGATTTGTCTGGTAAATGGCCAGTTCGTAGCTATGCCGATGTTTTGCAAGAAGAATTTAATGTTGATGTATTTAACCCCGATCGCCAACAACTACTGAAAATACTGAAAGACAATAACGTAGAACTTGAATCTGACGAGGTGAGTGTTGGCAGATTGATCGATAACGTCTGGAAGATTATTCGGCGCAAAAGCGCTGGACCATATTGGCTTGTACATGAACCAGCTAGCATGTCACCACTTGCTAAAACCGACCCAGCAGACCCACGGTTAGCCTTGCGGTTCCACCCAATTATCGCTGGAAGCGAACTTGGCAATGGCTTTGCGGAGCTCAATGACCCGCAAGAACAGCTAGCCCGATTTAAAGAGCAACAAGCTATGCGTGATGGTGGTGACGACGAAGCTCAGATGTTGGATATTGACTATGTTGAAATGCTCGAATATGGCATGCCAACTGCTTGTGGCTGGGGTAATTCAGAGCGTAACTTTTGGTTATTAGAAGGTGTCACAGCGCGAGAAGGAGTGCCGTTCCCACACATGCGTTTTGAAATTGATGATAATACTAAAGAAATCTATGATCTAAATAATTCAAAAAATAATCGTGATAGAAAGCAGGATTTTTCTAAACGAGTTGTGATTGTGGTTGATAAACAGCTTGAAAATTGGCAGATAGCCAATGCTGTCGGACACACAAGCGCATACCTGGGGAATCAGCTTTCAAAAGAAGATTTTGATACTGCAGATTATTTCATAACAAAGGATTCTGCCGAGTTACCAAGGAACTCACAGTACCCAATTATTATTAAACGCGCTGCCTCAAAAGATCTAAAAAAGCTATATATAAAACTGCAGTCTTCTCACTTAAAGCACCATGTATTTATCAAGGAGATGATCGACACAACTGACGATACAGAGATTGTTGAGAAACTCAGTAAGAAAACCCGTGAAGATTTAGTAATCTACGGTATTGGTGTTTTCGGTCCGAATGGAGATGTGAATGAGCTGACGAAAAACTTCCAACTTTGGACTTAGCTTTTTAGTAGTCGTCTAATAGCAATATCAAAAGCTGCTTCTTTAAGGCTGATGTTGTTATCTTGAGAATATTTCCAAACAGCTTCGGTGGCAGGGGTTATTTGGTTCTGTAGTTTTTGCACTACATCATCGGCCGACCAGGATTCATTCAGTCGGTTTTGCATCCACTCAAAGTAGCTGACTATTACGCCACCGGCATTCGCCAGAACGTCTGGTATTACCACAATACCTTTATGTGTTAGGTAGTCGTAGGCTTCATCGGTTGTCGGCCCATTGGCCATTTCTACTGCTACCGTAGCTTTAATGGCGCCCATATTTTCTTTAGTCACAGAGTTTTCCAAAGCTGCAAGTACTAAAATGTCGCATTCGAGTTCTAGTATCTGGCCACCTTCCAATACCTCACCAAAATTACTGTCGGCTAGTTTCCCTCGACCAGACTTGTATTTAGCTACAGCGGCAATGTCCAAACCATTCTGGTTAATGACAGCTCCGCTGGAGTCTGATATTGCAATAACGCTCCAGCCTAATTCATGCGCAACTTGGGCAAACCATATACCAACATTGCCAGCACCTTGCACAGCAACCGTCGGCTTTTTTGAGACGTCTCTGGACAGTGTGTCGAGTATGGTTTTTGTAACAATAACGCCGCCGCGTCCAGTGGCATCTTCGCGACCATGGCTGCCACCTTTACCGACAGATTTACCGGTGAATGTAGCTGGTGCTTGGGTGTTGGTGTGCTCTTGGTATTCGTGTAACATCCAGTCGATAATTTGAGCGTTGGTATTTACATCCGGAGCAGGAACGTCACGATCAGGACCAATTATCGGTGCTAACTTACGGGCGAACTGTCGAGCTAGAGACTCGAGCTCGTCAGCCGTTAGATCTTTGGGGTTTACGGCAATCCCGCCTTTGCCGCCGCCCATTGGAATATCAACCAAGGAATTTTTAATTGACATAAGGGTCGCTAGTCCGGTCACTTCTTCAGCAGTAACATCAGGGTGGAATCGTAGCCCGCCTTTATACGGTCCGCGTGAATTGTCGTGCTGGGCGCGGTATGCATCGTAGACGACTGTTTCGCCGTTTTGTTTGCTGAGCGGCAACCGAAGATGAGCAACTAAGTCCGGCGCTAGTAAATGTTCTAAGTCCTCGTCACTTAATCCAAGTCGAGCTGCAGACTTTTTTATAATTTCGTGGGCATTTTGCAAGATAGTACTCAAAGCGTGATCCTTACTTTATAGCTAACAGTTTATACCTTATACTATCCTCCATGATAGACATTCAAACAATCCGCGATAATCCAGAAGCAGTAGAAGAAAACGCTCGTAATAAAGGCTATGAAGTGGACGCAACACTCATTACCAAACTTGATTCAGAGCGGAAACAATTGCTACAACAAGTCGAGACGCTTCGACAAAAACGTAACGAGCTTAGTTCGTCTATGAAAGGCGGCAAGCCAGATACCAAAACTATTACTGAAGCCAAACAAGTAAAAGAGCAGTTAGCAGACCTTGAAGAGCGCCTCGCCCCAGTCGATGAACAGCTACATGCCTTACTTAAACAGGTGCCCAATATGGCGTTGGACATTGTTCCGATTGGCCAGAGTGAAGACGAGAATGTTCAGACAGAAGAAGTCGGCACTATTCCTGAATTTAGTTTTACTCCCAAAAGTCATGCAGAACTTGGGTCTCTTCACGACTGGATTGACAAAGAACGGGCCGCAAAGGTTGCGGGTAGTCGCTTTGCTTATGTCAAAGGTGAGCTGGCGGAATTGCAGTTTGCCATTGTAAATTGGGCGCGCGATCAACTGGCTTCGACTGAGTACTTAAAAAAACTTATCCAATCCGAAAATCTAAACGCTGACCCTACGCCATTTGTATTTACATTGCCGCCGGCCATGATAAAGACCGACATATTCGATGCCATGGACAGACTAGAACCACGAGATGACCGCTACAGGGTTGGCAGCGACGAGGACGATATTTGGTTGCAGGGAAGTGCCGAGCACACTCTAGGAGCTATGTATGCTGGAGAAGTAATTGACGTAGCTACGCCAGTGCGTTTGGTTGGCTACCTTACAAGCTTTCGTCGTGAAGCCGGTACCTATGGGAAAGATACTGAAGGCCTAATACGAATGCACCAATTCAATAAGTTAGAAATGGTTAGTTTTTCAACTCGTGAAAGCGGCTTAAATGAGCATCAGCTTATGGTGGCGATTCAAAAAGATCTTGTGAAGCAGCTAGGATTGCCATACCGCGTGCTTAATAAGTGCACAGCCGATATTGGCAAGCCCAACGCCAGTGGCTGGGATATAGATGTGTGGTTTCCAAGCCAAAATAAATATCGCGAAACACACACCGCAGACTATATGACCGATTATCAGGCTCGCCGCCTCAATACTCGGTACAAAGACCGCAATGGGACTTTACAGTTTGTTCACAACAATGACGCTACCGTATTTGCTGTAGATCGTTTTAGTGCAGCGGTGCTGGAAAACTTTCAGCAACAGGATGGTTCTGTTAAAGTTCCTGAAGTGTTACAAAAATACATAAACAAGGAGGTACTTGGTGAAAATTGATATTAAAAGTGATGGCTATGATTTAGACGACCAGTCGAAAAAATATGCAGAAAGCAAAATCGTAAAGCTTGGCAAGAAACTAAATAAGCACCAAAAAGACTCCTTGCACGCAATTGTTACCTTAAAAGAAACCAGCAAAAAGTCGGCTGATATTTTTGAGGCAGAGATATTGCTGCGTCTGCCACCAAAAGAAGAACTTATTGCTAAAGAGTCAGCACAAAATATGCTCGCTGCCTTAGATATTGTTGAATCAAAACTCGACAGACAACTTAGAAAGTACAAAACAAAGTTTAACGAAAATAAGAAAGACCGAAAAAACTCGTTCGCCAAGCTACGAAAGTTAGCCGACAGAGATTTTTGGGGACGACAAAACTAGTAATCGAACCCAAATACTCTATACTTATATACTGAATCCTGGAGGACTATGAAAACAGTACTTAAACGCCTGTTAGGTGGCGATCAGCAAGGCCGTAGACTTAAAGCGCTCAATAAGCGAGTAGCGAAAATTAATGAGCTCGCGCCAGACATAAAAAAGCTGAGCGACACACAGCTGCGTACGCGCATGGACGAAATAAAAGCGAGTGTTAGAGCCGAAGAGGTGAGCCTAGAAACACAGCTTAACGAAGTATTTGCTATCACCAGAGAAATGTCCGAACGAGTGCTTGAAATGCGCCACTTTGATGTTCAGTTGGTTGGCGGCATGGTGTTGCACGAAGGTGATATTGCCGAAATGCGCACCGGTGAAGGTAAAACGTTGGTTGCCACACTACCTATGGTGCTTAATGCGCTCGAAGGTAAGGGTGCTCACTTGGTGACCGTTAACGACTATCTGGCCAAGCGTGACGCAGGCTGGATGGCTCAGCTATACGATGCCCTTGGCCTCAGTGTCGGTGTTATTGCCCCACAACAGAGCTACATTTATGACCCTGAATATACCGATGACAGCCACGACGATGAACGCTTGTGGCACTTAAAGCCCTGCTCGCGCCAAGACGCTTATAAGGCTGACATTACCTACGGAACTAATAACGAGTTTGGCTTTGATTACTTGCGCGACAACATGGTTGGTAGCCCGAAAGACTTACGGCAGCGCGAACTTCATTATGCGATTGTTGACGAGGTCGACTCGATCTTAATCGACGAAGCTCGGACACCGCTAATTATTTCTGCTCCAGCAAGTAGTAGTAGTAATCAGTACGAGGTTTTCTCAAAAGCTATTCGCATGCTAAAGCCAGACGAGCACTACGAAGTCGACGAAAAGCAACGCAGCTCAACACTAACCGATGCCGGTGTTGAGAAAATGCAGGAACTGCTTGGTATCGATAATTTGTATGACCCACAACATGTTCAAGCTGTGTACCACATGGACCAAGCTCTAAAAGCCCAGACGTTATTTAAAAAAGACAAAAACTATGTCGTTAACAACGGCGAGGTGATTATTGTCGATGAATTTACCGGACGGTTGATGCAAGGTCGACGCTACAGTGAAGGCCTTCACCAAGCGATTGAGGCTAAAGAAGGCGTTAATGTGCTGCAAGAAAGCACAACTCTTGCCACTATTTCGTTCCAAAACTATTTTAGGTTGTACACTAAGCTCTCTGGCATGACTGGCACGGCCGAAACCGAAGCCGAAGAATTTTATCAAATATATAAACTCGATGTTGCTGTTATCCCAACTAACAAACCAATTGCTCGTGTCGACCATGCAGACAAAATTTTCAAAACAGAGAACGGTAAGTTCAAGGCAATCATTGAAGACATACAACAAAAACAAGCAGACGGTCAGCCAGTGCTGATCGGTACTGCATCTGTTGATAAAAACGAGCTATTAAGTCGCGCTTTAAGTAAGGCTGGTGTAAAACACGAAGTTTTGAATGCTAAAAACAACGAGCGTGAAGCCGCAATCGTTGCCGCAGCCGGCGAAAAGGGCGCAGTCACTCTAGCTACCAACATTGCTGGTCGTGGTACCGACATTAAACTGGCGGACGGCGTCAAAGAACTTGGCGGTCTGCATGTTATCGGTACCGAACGCCACGAGTCGCGTCGAATAGATAACCAGCTACGTGGACGTTCCGGACGTCAGGGTGACCCCGGTTCTACTCAGTTTTATGTGTCGGCAGAAGACGAATTAATTCGAATCTTTAGCGGCGAAAAAATGAAGGGGTTAATGGAGCGGTTCGGCGTAGATGATGAAACGCCAATACAACATAAAGCTGTTTCGCGCGTACTAGAACAAGCTCAAAAGAAAGTAGAGAACTTTAACTTTGATTCGAGGAAGAATGTTGTTCAGTACGACGACGTTATGAACCGTCACCGTAAGAGCATTTATAGTTTACGAAAAGACATTTTAACGAAGGATCAAATAAACGAATTGGTCGAAGAAGTTATTCGCGACGAGGTTGATGCCTTACAGCAGGCTCCAGAGCCAAAAACTGAAACAATTGTTGCCGAATTTAAGCGGCTTATTCCGTTAACCAACGCTGAAGAGAAAAAACTTAAAAAGGTATCAGTTGATAACTTAGACACTGAATTAACCGATCTAGCTATTGCAAAACACAATCAGCGTAAAGAAGAGTTTGGCGATGAAATAATGGGTCTTATGGAGCGTGAGATATATTTACGTCTACTTGATGACTTATGGATGCAGCACCTTGAGAACATGCAACATTTACGCGAAGGCATTAATTGGCGCAGTGTTGGTCAAAGAGACCCCTTAGTTGAATACCGCCGGGAAGGTCAAAACTATTTTGAAGGTCTTATGGTAGAGCTTAAGACTCGGGTCGTACAACTGCTATTTAGAACTCAGCCGCGCATTGAGCAACCTACCGAGCAAGCAGAAGTCCAAACCGAGCTAACTAAAGCAGCCGAACAGGCGAGTACCAGCGGCGGCGGTGCAGAAGCGCCAAAATCTAAAACTAAAACTCGCACAATCAGAGGTTCAGCAAACCAAAAAGATACTACAACTAAAAAGTCTACCGAACGGTACCAAAAACGTAAGAAGAAAAATCGACGCTAGTGATTGAATTTGCACAAAAACAGGTGGCAGTTGCAGGGTTTGGCGTAGAAGGTCAGGCGACAGCAAAATTTCTTCAAACACGCGGAGCGATTGTAACGGTGCTTGATGAAAACACCCAGCTTGATCAGGCAGGGCCGTATACGTTTAAGGTAGGTAAACAAGCGTTTTCTGATCTTGAATCATACGACTTTGTGTTTCGCACTGCTGGACTGCATCCACGGAAATTATCAGTCGATCAGTCCAAAATTCTTACCGCCTACAGCCTTCTGCTGCAAGACTACAGGCAACAGGTTATTGGGGTGACTGGGACTAAGGGCAAAGGCACTACATCGACGTTAATCGGGCATATTTTAAAAGCCGCTGGTAAAGACGTTTATGTGGCGGGTAACATCGGCCACAGTCCACTCGACTTTTATGACCAACTAACTGCCGACTCATTAATTGTTATGGAGCTGTCGAGTTTTCAGCTTATTGATGCGCAGCAGTCACCACATGCGGCTGTTATGTTAATGATCGAACCTGACCATATGGATTGGCATAGCAACATGGACGAATATATTGACTCAAAACTTAATCTTGTTCGATTTCAGTCAGATCTTGATATCGCTGTTTATAATCCCGAAAATCCTAACACCAAAGATATTAGCCAGGAGTTTGAATGGGCTTTGCCATATTTGCGTGGAACTCAAGGTCATGTGCGAAATGGTTATATTTGTTTTGCCGAAAATAAAATCACTCCAGTTAGTGAAGTTGGCCTGATTGGTCCGCATAACCTCGAAAATATTTGTGCAGCAACAACTGTTTGTTGGTACATTCTAAAAGAACAGGGTTTGGATGAAAAACAGATTATTACCGCGCTTAATGCTGCAATCCGTAGTTTTAGTGGTCTGCCGCATCGTAATGAAGATCTAGGTGAGGTAAATGGGGTTCGCTACATTAACGATACGTTCTCAGCCAACCCAATTGCGTTGCAGGCGGCATTGTCTTCTTTTGAGCAACCAAAAATTCCTATCGTTGGCGGATTTGATAAAAAAGTCGGCCAAGAAAACATTATAAAAGCGCTTATTAAATATACGGATTCGATCCGTCACGTGGTGTTGATTGGTCAAACAGCTGAGGCGATTGCTGAATTACTCCAACACGCAGGGTTTAGTAATTACTCGATTTTGCCGCTTAACACCAACATGAAGACGATCGTTGCTATGGCAAACAGTCATGCAGAGCCTGGAGATGTTGTGTTGCTGAGTCCGGGCCATGCTAGTTTTGATATGTTCAAAAACTATAAAGATCGCGGTGAGCAGTTTAAGCAGGCTGTCGCGGAGCTAAGCAATGAGTAGGGTCCAAACCTTCATTTTCGATCACTTTGGTTATGATGCCGACGCAAAAGTGGCTGATTTTTACTATAAAACAGATGCTGGTCATGAATTTCATGAACGGCTGGAGTTTAATCATGCCCACGTTAATGACTTTCCGCTTACAGCCCTCGAAGAAGCCCTTAAACTGTACTGGCTTTTAGCCGGTGTTTCATATTACAAGGCTCATTTGGCTACCACAATCGAATTTAATGCTCATAATATTGATGCCTGGCAAGCCGAGAGATTAAACACAATTTACACCAATGGACTTGGCGAATTTTTGTATATGAATGAACGAGGCCCAGATGCAGTTGCATCGTTTTTTGGCTTTCAAGACGACCGCGAAAGAACCGTGCCAAAGACTGTGGTGTCAGAGGCAGCTTTGGTGCTTATTGGCGGAGGCAAGGACTCATTAACTACTGTTAGTTTGTTTGACCAACAACGCCAACCATATGAGATTTTTAGAGTTAACCCCCAGGGCTGGATTGTTGATCAAATGTCAGAAATTGGCGTCCCGCCCATTACTGTCGAACGCACGATTGATTCGTTTTTAACTTCTGACGAAGACCAAATGAAGGGGCATGTGCCGATAACGGCAATTATTTCGGCCAGCGCTATTATAGCTGGCATCCTTGGCGGTTTTGCCGATGTTGTTACCAGTAACGAAAAGTCTGCCGATGACCCCAACATTACAGAGTACGAGGGAATGGCCATTAACCACCAGTGGTCGAAAGGCTTAGAACTAGAAAACATAATGCAACAATGGACACGACGCTATATTAGCAGCGACCTTCGGTACTATTCGTATTTAAGAGAAATGACTGAACCGCAGATTGCCGAGATTTTTAGTCGTACAGCTTTTGAGCGGTTTAGTGGTTTGTGGTCGTCGAGTAACGAGAACTTTAAGCAAGACTCTGATGGAACATTAAGTTGGGACTTACGGTCGTCAAAAGCGATCTCTACGTTTATATTGTTGCTGCCTCATATTAAAAAAGAAAGCCTTATTGCAGAATTTGGCGGTAATCCGCTAGATATGGCTGAAAATAAGGACATGGTTTTGAAGTTGCTTGGCAAAAAAGACATCAAACCATTCGAGTGCGTGCCGTCGCCATATGAACTACAAGTGTCCATGGAGCAGGCAACAAAAAGCCAATGGCCAGAACTACAAGCATACTTAGGCTAGCATAGTAGTGCTAGTAATACTTTAAACACACTATTGACAATTAAACAAAACTATTTACAGATAAATATTTGTATGGTTTTATAATATTTATGGAAACTACACCCTTACATCCCGAGCAAGAAGCTACATTCGAGAGATTAGCTATTCATTCGGCTAGCGAAGTTATCTCAAAATCCGAAGTCAAAGGTAGCGCAGAATCTCAACCACCACAAGATGTCGTCATAGATAGAGCAGATCTAGGGCTGTTTGTTGCGATCGATGGTGTCGGTGGGAATGGAGGAGGTGACTTAGCGGCTGAAAGTATTAAAACTTCAATTGAAAATGGAGTAGTCAGCGGCAGCACCCTTTTAGAAGCGACGAGACAAGCTGAAAGGGATCTTAAATCAAAAGCAAATAATGGAGATATTCCGCCGGATGCTGGAGCTGTTCTTTCAGGAGTAATGATTGATACGGTTACGCGGGCTGTGGAGACCATTCATCTTGGCGATACTCGCATACTACTTAAAAGGAACGATGAAGACGGGTTTACGCAAATTACCAAGGACGAGGGACATGCTAATTTTATAAACAATGGTATTCTTGCAAATCACACTGCCCGATATGATCAAACATCAAGTTTCTTGATAGAACCAGGGGATCAATTATTAATATTTACGGACGGAATTTGCGGTGATTTTGAGCCAGACTTTTTGTCAGATGAGACGTATTTAGAAGCATTTAGTCAACAAACACCGGCGGAAGCAGTAGATTATTTGCTTTATAAGGCAAGAAAAAAAGATGATAGAGGTATTATTGCGGTATTCATAGAAGATCAGCCGCTCCCACTAACAGAGGAGGCACAACATACAACACTTGAAGATACTCTAGGAGGCACCAACTCTTGGCAGTCTCACAAAACCAGAGCACAGAGGCAGATAGACGCGTACAAAGGAACACTCGACGCTGACATAACGGACAAGCAAAGACAACGTGAAGATTTTTTGGCATATCATGAGAATGATCATCTTGGCCTTGCGACAGCCTCGGTAGAAGATATAACGCTTAAAGTACACCAGATTATAGATAAATTAAGCAAAGTGAGTTCTGATAGCGGTGAGTATGCTCGAAGGGTAAAACAACTCAACGAAGCTACCCTAAGATTGCAGTTATGTGGCATTCCGAGCGACCAGCATCAGTCAGTGTACGATAATTTTGATCTGCTAAGTTCAGAGCAGGTAGATCAATTAGTAGAAATGCACCGTGCTAAAAAAGCTGAACAAGCCGATGAGTTGGCAGACCTAAGTGTTGACGGTAGCACAAGCGGATCGAATGTCGATGGAGACAATCTACCTCAGTTAGCGCCAGTACCCCTACACCCTGCGCTGCTTGATGGAACTGCGCAAAAAGCTTTGGATGAATTTGATGACCGGCACGACGCTGATTCAGGTGATAGCGGAAATACAGTTAACGCAAATCCTGCGAGAATCAAGAAATCACGTAGCCTTACAGGAATGTACCTATGGGCTAAAGATGAGATTAGTTTTAGAGCAGGAAGCCTATGGAATAAGCTCCCGGGCTCTGATTCGCTAGCTAAACAATGGGAAAGTCTTAGCCCTAACAAAAAAAGAGCAGCTAAGGTTGTTGGCGGCCTAGCCACCTTAGCGGTAGGTTATTACGCTGCGCGCAAAGGTGCAGAGCTGATTAGTGATTTGTTTGATACGGATAGCATTGTCCAAGGTGGCGAAATAGACTCACCCGATCTGTCCGCCCCTAGCAACGAAGAAGCTCCGCTACCAGGCATTGAAGCAGAAGCATCTGAGTATGACATGCCCGATCACCTTACAGACCAAGACCTATCAACGCCAGCAGATGGAGCTACTGTAGAAGCTGGCAGTGGCCAAGAACCAGCGATTACTACTGATAACCAAGCCGCTACTCCAGAAAACGAGGCTACCCAGACTCAAGGAACGACTCCTGAAGCAACTGGAGACACTCTGCTTGAAGACCAGATAGATAGCAGCATAGAAACACACAGCGAGCTCGAACGGTTAGTAGAAGCTACAGAAAACTACAACTACGATGTAATTTCCGGCGATGGTGTGACCAATATGATTCTTGATATAGCTCAAGAAGCTGGTGTAGAACTAACTCCACAAGAAGCGTTCGAAATAGCTCAGAGTGAAGGAGCTAGCTTCCTCGAAACTGGCATCACTTCGCCGTCAACCGCACCTTTTACCGAGGGAATTGGCGGATTACAGCTTGATCAAGTAATAGACTTTGAA
This sequence comes from Candidatus Saccharibacteria bacterium, assembly GCA_012965045.1. Classification (NCBI taxonomy): domain Bacteria; phylum Candidatus Saccharimonadota; species Candidatus Saccharimonadota bacterium. Next base: position 72,566 of record DTSZ01000001.1, read on the forward strand.
ACTCCACAGCAACAAGACCTCAAGGTCCGTTTGTTGCGTAAAATTCTCGAATTTAAACAGTAAATATAGTTGCAAAATAAGCCAACTTATTGACTAGCTTATCTTATTGTGCTACTGTTTATTGTATGAAAGTTGAAGCTCGAACATCTGAAGCACCACAAGGCGGTGGCTACGACCCAGAGGCAGCACGCCTTGAACAAGATGCTGAATTTACAGAGTTTTTTACTAATCTTAGTACTCAAGAACAGATTGATTACGAAACGACTGTCATTGAGAAAATAATTGAAGAAACAGATAGGGGCGAGGGTAATGCTGCAGCCCCAAGTCACGAGTATTTACTCATACAGGATGCCAAGCATAGAGAGAATGACGGACGGCTTAAGAATATAGTTAAAGATCGACTTCAAGGAGAGTCATTAGCCGAATTAATTGTAAAAAACAGCGAATGGAAAAATAACCCTGATCAATTATGGCTAACAATTCGCAGAAGTGTAGAGCGTGACGCTCAGGAAGCAGAAAAAGCAGAAGAAGCTGAGCACAGACAGGTAAAACTGGCAGAAGTTAAAGCAAAGCAACTTCAAGAACTTTCTAAGATCGAGGCACGAAAAAAGCTTGAAGCACTATCGAACGCTGATAAACAACAACAAGAAATAAATAATTATTCAAAACCGAGCGGCGACACCAGTAATACACTTAAAACCGCACAAGAATTGTCTGAACAAAAATCAATGCGACCGGCGGTGATGCAAAGAGAGAAGAATAAGCTAAAAGACGCACATAATGCTTTATTAAACTACAACGAATCTGAAGACCCTTCAGTGCACATAATTAAGCGATTGAATGTACGTGCCATTCGTCATTTAACAGATGATGAACGAAAACCATTCATGGATGCTTATAAAGAGGGGCTAACTAATAAACGAATAAAGTATGAACTTCAACAAGAAGACGTTGCGAAAGAAGCACGAAAAGAAGCGATTAGAGAAAATTATTTTGATGTAATGAATGTCTTCAATCGATTTGAATCTGGAGAAGAGTTAACTGACGCAGAGCTGCAAAAAATGAATGTTAAAGACGATACATCCTTTACCGAAGGACAACGAAAGCTGTTTTACAATACGTACCTGAAAGCACGCCATGAGCTAGGTGTTAAAAATGTAAAAGCAGCAGAAGAGAAGTTGCGACAAGAAACCGATGGCGCCGCCACAACCGAGACTACTCCAGCGGCAACAGTTGAATCGCGTATATATAGTCTATTGTCGATAGAAGCTTTACAAAATCTATTTGATCACTATGAGCTTATGGCGCGTTTAAAATTAGCAAAATTAGGCACTTTAGTTACCAAAGTTGCGAGCAAAGCATAAGTTTTAACAAAATAAACTTGCGTATATAACAAAACTATTGACAAATAAGTAAAAAAACAGTAGTATAGTGAAGTCATCGTTTTGCGGCGAACATGGCAAAGCATCGCATATACGCAAAAGGTGGGGGAATTTAGCAGATTAGCTTCGAGAAAACAGGTTTATACCTGTGAGTAGGGAAGTTTTTTGTTTTTTAAACCACAGTTGCTTACAAGATGTTTTGTAATGGTGAGGCGAAGAGGGACGTTAACAGTTTTAGTCAAATCACTTCAAATTCATTTTTGAAACTTGTAGCGTTTTGTACTGCTTGCATGCAGAGCATGCAACTCTGACAAAACTCTTGGATTATTTTGAAGTTTTTCTTTTCGGTGCGCACTCTTCGTACACTAGTACGATTCGTTTGCGCTCGCTCAAAGAATAAACGTTCAAACTAATCTCAAGTACAAGTATCAAAATTTGAATTTCCCTAACTCAGTAAAGCGAAAAAGGGAATTGATGTGAATTTCTGTTCTTGTAGCATCTACGCGTTAGGGCGGGACTATGCTTACTAGGCAAGGAAATAGCTTTTATAAACTAGCGGCCGCAATTGCTAGAAAAACTACTTCCATATGCGGTAGTAAGCATTATCCTGCTCTTGATGCGAGCGAATGAGGTCGCCCTTATTCCCAGAATGCACAAGTAGCAGAAGAAACACTTTACTTATATAAATTTTGAAGAATAGTTCTTCTACAGTACGGTTTTTATTTTTTAAATTTGAAAACAGCTTAAAGCTCACGTTGGACGTGGGTTGTAGGCTGTTTTCAAATGCCCTCTACCTGGAAAGGAGGAATTGAAGTTCTTAAGCGGCTTAGATAGTCGTCTAGAATGGCCATCTGGCCGCAGCTTGAACAACGATCCCTCTGAAAGGGGATGGTAAGAATGAAGACCCGTAACTACCCAGGGATGGTGAGCTTGCTCATCATCCTGTCGTTGATGCTCTTTGGAGCACCAGCGGCGAACGCCCAAATGGGCGAGCCGCGGCCGGGCTTGATACCCAGCGCCGCACAAGCCCCGCCCGCCGACACCGCTAGCGACACTGAAGCACCCGCCGAAGACCGTCGTTTTAGCAACGCTGGACTCACCGGAGTGCAGCATGGTTCTGGCACCTTCGCTACAGCTTCGGGCTCCGAGCCTGATGAGGTTGAAGAAAGTGCACCGGCAGCAGCCGACAACACCGTGTCCGAGTGCACGGAGGAGTATCACTTCTTCGCGTACGACGCCACGAACGGCTACTTCGGACCTGAGGTCGAGGCAACGACAGCGGAGGAGGCAGTTGAAGAACTGCACCGCCGTGTGTGCATCGACCCTGCATTGCTCCACGAGACGCTGGTTCACCTCGAGATCATTGAGGAAGCCACAGACCACGTGGAGCAGGTGGAGCGTGTTCGCGCCTACCTTGACGACCGCGAGCAGTGGCTCGAGGACGTTGAGCAGTTGATGGAGTTCATCGAGGACCAGGAGATCAGCCTCATCACTGAGGATGGTTATTACTGGACCAAGTACATGGACGAGAGTCGTGGCGGTGTGCCGTGGGTCTACGAGACCAACAATACCGCTGGCGATCGTGTAGTGCTTCGAATTGGTGACAAGGACTTCCAGCTCATCTGTGGTTTCCAGCCACGAGAGGAGCGCGAGCGTCCTGAGCGAGTCGTGAACACCTTCGTTCCGGCCTCTGACGAGCCGGTGACTGAGGTTCACGAGCCCGAGACACACTTCGTCTGCCAAGATGGCGTCGAAGATGTCGAGGTCCCGCTCAACGTTCAGGACGATGGTTCCTGCGATGACG